>NZ_JBEPCJ010000091.1:0-34518 GCF_040299565.1 Spirillospora sp. NPDC000708 | reverse complement strand
TTGTTTGCCCCCCCCTTGGGCGCGCCCGGCCTCCCGGTGGTCCCCTCTATTTGTACCCCCCCTCGTCGCCCCTGGCCCGGGGAAAAAACCCTGCCCGCGAGCGCCGGGGGGCCCCCGACCCCCGCCACCACACTGGGCCGCCGCATAGCCTGGATTCATGGACGGCAACCACCTTGGCGATTTCCTGCGCGCGCGCCGCGACGGCCTGCGTCCAGAGGACGTCGGCATGGCGAGCTACGGCGCCCGCAGGGTGGCGGGGCTGCGCCGCGAGGAGGTCGCCGTCCTGGCCGGTGTGAACGCCGACTACTACACCCGCCTGGAGCAGGGACGGGAGCGCAACCCCTCACCCCAGGTGCTCGATGCCCTCGGCCGCGCCCTGCACCTCGACGCGGACGCCCGAGCGCACCTGTTCCGGCTGGCCGGGACGGCCCCGGAACTCCCGCCCTCCGCCCGCCCGGCCGAGCAGGTCAGCCCGGCGCTGCGCCAGCTGATGGACGGCTACCCCGGCGCTCCGGCGTTCGTCATGAACCGGACCCTGGACGTCCTCGCCGCCAACGCCCTGGCCGACGCCCTCTACGCGCCGTTCGAACCGGCCGACAACCTGGCGCGCATGACCTTCCTGGACCCCGCGGGCCGGACGTTCTACACCGACTGGGACCGGGCCGCGCAGGCCGCCGTCGCCAACCTGCGCCAGGCCGCCGGCTTCGACCCCGACGACCCGCGGCTGCGCGAGCTCGTCGGCGCCCTCACCGAGCACAGTGCGGACTTCACCCGCCTCTGGAACTCCCACACCGTGCGCGGCAAGACCCGGGACGCCAAGAACTTCCTCCACCCCGACGTCGGTGCTCTCACGCTCACCTACCAGGCCTTCGACGTCCGCGACGCCCCTGGCCAGCAGCTCGTCATCTACCACGCCGAGCCGGGCAGCCCCAGCGCGCAGTCCCTCGAACTCCTCGGCACCGTCCACGCCACCCGCCGCCAGGCGGCCCCACGCTTCCATCGCTGAGCAGCCACCGAGCGTCTGAAGGCGCCGCCCAGAGGACGCGGACGGTCAGGCCGGGGTGGTGGCGGGGACAGGGACCAGCCGTCGGTCCGTCGATTCGCGCAGCCACAGTGCCGTGGTGAGAGCGGCCACCAGGGCCGCGCACCCGCAGATGACCAGCCCCAGCGAGTACCCGTGGGAGAGCGCGCGGAGCGCGGCGGGCACGGCTCCGGGGATGGACAGCACGGCGAACGGGCCGCCGGCGGACGCGGCGTGGTCGGCGGCCGCAGCCGTACTGGGGTCGAGGCCTGCCAGGCGGTGGGGGAGGTCGGAGCCGGCGGCGCCGAGCACCACGGCGCTGACGATCGTGGGCCCGATGCACATGCCGAAGTCCCGGGCGGTGCTGATCGCGGCGCTGGCCATGCCGGTGGCCGAGAGCGGGACCGCCGAGATCGCGGCCGAGGTCATGGCCGACACCACGAACAGGAAGCCGACGCCTTCCAGCAGGAGCGGCCCGACGTGCGTGCCGAGGGAGGAGGTCGTGACCGGGATGGCGGCCAGCCAGAACTGCGAAGCAGGCGGCGGCGAGCGTGCCGCCGGCCGACCGGGGTGGTTTCGACATGGCCGCCATCATGTGGCCGCCGTCACGCGTTGTGAAATCGATCCTTCATATGCTCGGCATCGATCGCCTGGATGCGGGCGCCCACCCGGGCCGCCGTCTCGCGCAACCAGACGTGCCCGGCGTCGCGGGCGTGCAGCGGATGCCACCACAGCGCCTCCCGCAGCGGCACCGCCGCGAACGGGCAGGGCAGCACCTTGACGGGAGCGGTCGCCTGGCGCGCCAGCCTCTCCTGCATGAGCGCCACCCGGTCGGTGCCCGCCACGAAGTTCGGCAGCATCTGGAAGCACTGCACCGAGACCTCGACCCGCGGGCTCACCCCGATCATGCTGAGCTGGCGGGTCACCGGCGCGTCGTAGGGCCGCTGGTAGACCGCCCACGGCAGGCGGGCCAGATCGTCGAGGGTGAGCAGGTCGGGCCCGCCGGCGTCCACCACGCACACCCACCGGTCCTCGAACAGGTCCAGCGAGGGGATCCCGTCGATGATCCCGTGCGGGAGTAGCAGCCCGTCCACGCCGCTCAGCGAGGTCGCCGGGTTCTCCACGATGGCGGGGGTGCTCTGCTGCAGGCTGAGCCGGACGCCGGGCGCCTCGTCGTGCAGGACGCGGGCGAGTTCCGCGCCGAACACGCTGGTGCCGTAGTCGGACCCGAGCAGCGTGAACTCCCGTGTCTCGGCGGCGGGGTCGAACCGCGTCTGGCTGGCGAACACCCGCTCCAGCAGGTCGCAGGCGGCGGCCGTGCGCTCCAGCAGCGCGGCGCCCAGCGGCGTCAGCTCGTAGCCGCCGCCGACGCGGGCCAGCAGGTCGTCGTCGAAGTGCCGCCGCAGCCGGGCCAGGGAGGCGCTCATGGCCGGCTGGCTGAGGCCGAGGCGCCGGCCGGCCCGCGTCACGTTGCGCTCCTCCAGCAGCGCCCGCAGAGCCACCACGAGGTTCATGTCCAGGCGGGCCAGGTTCATGGCATCCATCTTATGGATTACCTGCATACGAAAAATCGATTTCCCTGATCAAAGTCATGGCGGCAGAGTAGCTCGGGCAGCCGGGCCATCGCGGCACCGAACTGGTCCTGCTCGGCACGGCCGGAGGGCCGCCGCCCCTCGCGGCCCGCACCGGCATCGCGTCCGCGCTGGTCGTCAACGGCCGCACGTACGTGATCGACGCCGGACGCGCGGCCATCACCCGGTTCATGCGGGCCGGCCTGTCCATGCCGTCCCTCGCAGCGGTCTTCGTGAGGCACCTGCACGCCGACCACACGGTGGACCTGTTCTCCTTTCCGCTGCTCAGCGCCGGAGTCGTCGGCAAGCAGGGCTTCCAGAAGCCGATCGTGGTGTACGGTCCCGGCTCGGCGGGCTGCGGGTCCGTGAGATCGAGCCGCCCGCGTCGGCCGGGGCCGGCCCGGCGGAGACCGCACCGCGCATGGACCCGTTCCCCGTGATGGAGAACGACGACGTCAAGGTCACCGCGATCCTCGTCCCGCACGGCCCGGTGTTCCCGGCGCTCGCCTACCGGATCGAGACGGAGGGCGGCGTGGTCGTCTTCTCCGGTGACACCGCCCGCACGCCGAACATCTCCCGTCTCGCGGCCGGCGCGGACATCCTCGTCCACGAGGCCTACCACCGGGAGGCCGTCGCCGCGATCGGCTACCCGCCCGCCGTCGTCGAGCACATCGGGGCCGTCCACACCGAGGTGGGCGACCTGGGTGCGGTCGGCGCCGAAGCGGAGGCCCGGCGAACAGTGCGGAGCCGGGCAGGGACTCAGAGCGTGACGCTGAGGCCCTCTTCGGCGATGAGGACGTCCCCGCCGAACTCCGCGCGGGCGGCGGCCGCCGACGCCGCCCGGTCGTTGCCGGGCCAGAAGTGGGTGAGCATGAGCCTCCGGGCGCCCGCCCGCTTGGCCCAGTGGCCTGCTTCGGCGGAGGTCATGAGATTGCGCGTGGGCTGTTGCGTCTCGCCCTCCCTGTCGGTGGCCTCGACGATGAACAGGTCGCTGTCACGACCGAGCTCGACGAGCCGCGACGAGGGGCCGGTGTCCCCGGAGTAGGCCACGACGCTCTGACCGGCCCGCAGGCGGACACCGGCATTGCGGGAGCGAGAGACCGGTCAGCTCGAACGGGCCGACACGGTAGGCACCGGGAAGCGGATGCACATCGAAGACCGCGTTCAGGTCGACGTCGGGTTCCAGTCCTTGGAGGCGGTCGAGCACGCCGGGCGGGCAGTACAACGGGATTCTCGCTTCCCCGGCCTCGCCGTAGTGCCGCATCCGGAACAGCCCATGCAGGTCGACGCAGTGATCCGGGTGCTCGTGGGTGATGGCGACGGCGTCCACGCGACCGTCCAGCCAGTGCGCGAGCAGCCGCGGAAGCGTGGCGTAACCCAGGTCCAGCACCAGCCGGTAACCCTCCCAGTCCACTGCGAAACCGCTGCAGGCGCGGCCGGGCTCGGGAAAGGCGCCGCAACTGCCGAGCACGGTGACTTCGCGTCGCATGTCAGGCTCCTTACAAGAGGTGGGACGTTGACCGGGCCGGGGGAGGACCCGCACGCCTGGCACCGGGTCCTCCCGGGGGTCAGGCGGTCGTCGGCAGGACGATGACCTTGCCCGACAGGGTCCCTGCGGCCGCCCGTGCGTGGACCGAGGGCAGGTCCGCCAGCGGCACGCGCTCGGCGACGTCGACGGTGAGCTCGCCGCGGTCCACACGCGCGACGAGTTCCGACAGCTGCTCGGCATCGCTGCGGACGTACATGTCGATGCCTCGCACGCCCCGCTCCTGGTCGGCCGGTGCGGGCATCCACACGGTGCTGCTGACCACGACGCCGCCGTCGCGGACCAGGCCGGCCAGCGCGGTGAACCGGGCCGGGTCGATCGGCGCGAGATTGAGCAGGACGTCGACCGGGTCCGTCACCGCGGTGGTCACCTCGGCCGCGGTGTGGTCGATGACCTCGTCGGCGCCCGCCGCCGTGACGCGCCCGATGCTGCGAGGGCTGCCGGTGGCGATCACGTGGGCGCCGGCGGCCTTGGCCAGCTGCACCGCGTAGCCGCCCACGGCCCCGCCGGCGCCGCTGATCAGGATCCGCTGCCCGGGCTTCAGCTCGGCGTGCTCGAAGAGCGCCTGCCATGCGGTGAGACCGACCAGGGGCAGCGCGGCCGCGTCGGCGAGCGGGATGCCCGTCGGGGCCGGCGCCAGGCTCTCGGCGGGCGCGAGGACGTACTCCGCCGAGGCGCCGTCGACGACGAACGGCAGGAAACCGATCACCCGGTCACCGATCTCCAGGCCGCCTGCGCCCTCGCCGAGTGCGTCGATCGTTCCCGCGACGTCCAGACCGGGGATGTGCGGCAACGTCAGGGGCATCGGTTCCTGCATGAACCCCGCGCGGATGTTGCCGTCGACGCCGTTGAACGTCGTCGCGGCGACGCGCACCCGCACCTGCCCGGCGCCCGGCACCGGCCGGTCGACGTCCTCGTAGCGCAGGACGTCGGGGCCGCCGTACTCGTGGAAGCGAACTGCCTTCATTTCCGGTACCTCAGCATTCGATCGGCGAAGTGCTTCGAATCCGAAGCACTGAGGTCACCGTAACAGTGCTTTGAAGTCGAAGCAAGTGCTTCGAAAATGAAGTAGCTGGTAAAGTGGGCGCCATGCCTGACACGCCGCCGCCGTCCCTGGACGCCGCCCAGCTGGGCGCGTACTTCGCGCTGATGGAGGTGGCGGGCCTGCTCCGCCACGCGGTCGAGCAGCAGCTGCGCGAGGCCGGCGATCTCAGCTACGTGCAGTTCCAGCTCCTGGCGCGGCTCGGCCTCGACTCGCCGAGCGGCAGCGAACGCATGACCGACCTGGCCGACGGCGTCGTGTACAGCCGCAGCGGACTGACCTATCAGGCCGGGCTGCTCGAGAAGGCGGGCCTGGTCACCCGCACCCGCTCCGCGGACGACGACCGGGGCGTCACGGTCACGATCACCGATGCCGGACGGGCGCTTCTCGCCAAGGTGCTCCCCGGTCACACCGAGGTCGTCAGCCGGCAGCTCTTCCAGCCGCTGTCGCCCGCCGACACCAGGGCGCTGGCCGAACTGCTGTCGCCGGTGCGCGACCACATGCGTTCGGCGCCGCCCCGTTCGGCGGCGCCTCGCCGCCAGCGATAACGCGTCCTCGACTTCTCGATCCAGCCGTCCTCGGCGGCGGGATCCGTCTCGGGAGCGAGATGGTCCTCCGTAACGCTCTCAGCAGGTCTTGACCACCTTGCCGCCGATGGCCCGCTGGATGCGCTTGTTGACGCCGCTGTTGAGCGAGGTCACCATCCAGTGCCGTCCCTGGTCGGCGACGATGGTCCCGGCCACGCCCATCTGGCAGATGGTCTTCTTGACCTCCAGGAAGGCGCTCGGCGTCTCGTAGAACTCGATGCTGATGTTGGCGGTGCCGCCGCAGATCACCTTTCCGCTGCCCAGCGACTCGGTCCGAGTGGCCTTGGTGCAGCCGAGGTGCGCACTGCGGATCTTCTTGGCGATGTCCATCGGGTCGTGGTAGGTCGCCGCGGCGGCGGTGCTCTTGGGGGAGCCGGCGGGCGTGGCGCCCGCGGCCGTCGAGGCGGCGTCGCCGCCCTTCGGGCCGTCGCCGTCATCGCCGGAGCCGCACCCGGTCAGGAGGACGGCGCTGGTCAGGGTGGCGATCGCGGCGAGCGGGATCGCGGGGCGCAGGGACGGCATGGCAGAACCTCCGGGGGGATGTCATCGTGGAGCGCCGACACGGTGGAGTGTTCGACGCGTCGCCAAGTACAGCACGTGTTAACTCGACTAACAAGTGCTCCGATTGTGTCGACACGAATACAGGCGGGCGATAGGGTGTCGGCGTCCCAGCTGAGGAGGGTGACGTGCGCGAGGACGCCACCGTGACCACGTCGGACATCGCCCGGCTCGTGCGGGTGAGCCGGGCGGCGGTGAGCAACTGGCGGCGCCGCCATCCCGGGTTCCCGCAGCCCATCGGCGGCACCCCGGCGAGCCCGGTGTTCTCGCTGGCCGAGGTCGAGGCGTGGTTGCGCGAACAGGGCAAGCTCGTCGAGACCCCTCCCGAGGAGCGGGCGTGGCAGCTGCTGCGCGCGGCCGGCGACGAACGCGAGGTCGGTGAGGCACTGCGGCAGGTGGGGGCCTGCCAGCGCACCGGCATCCGGCTCGGCGGGCTGAGCGACCTGGCGGCGGCGAAACGGCTGGGGGTCGACCAGCGGTCGCTTCCGCTGCTGAGGGCCGTGGACGAGCTGTCCGGTGCGTGGGGTCCCGCCCGCGCGTTCGAGTTCCTGGTCGAGCGCTACCTGGAGGTCCGGCTGCCCCGGATGGCGCTGACGTCCCCGCAGCTCGCCGGGCTGATCGCCGAGCTGGTCGACCCGGACGCGCGGTCGGTGCTGGACCCGGCGTGCGGGACCGGTGAACTGCTGTCGGCGCTGCCGGCGCCGTCCGGCGACGCCGAGCGGCGGCTCTTCGGGCAGGAGCGGGACGAGGTGCTCGCCTCGCTGGCCGGGACGCGGCTCGCCCTGCGCGGCACCCCGGCCGACGTCCGCGTCGGGGACTCGCTGCGGCAGGACGCGTTCGCCGGTCTCACCGTGGACGCGGTGGTGTGCGATCCTCCGTTCAACGAGCGGTCCTGGGGCCACGAGGAGCTCACCGCCGACCCGCGGTGGGAGTACGGGCTGCCGCCCCGCATGGAACCGGAACTGGCCTGGGCGCAGCACGCCCTCGCGCACCTCGTCCCCGGCGGGCTCGCGGTCCTGCTCATGCCGCCCGCGGTGGCGGGGCGGCGCTCGGGGCGGCGCATGCGCACGCAACTGCTGCGCCGCGGCGCCCTGCGCGCCGTGGTCGCGCTTCCCGACGGCCCCCATCTCTGGCTGCTGCGCAGGCCGGCGGGCGACCGGCCGGCCGGGCTGCTGGTGGTGGACGGCGCGGACGACGCGGAGATCGTCCGGATCTGGCGGGACCTCCACGCGGGCCGCGACGTGGACTCGCCCGGGACGAGCCGGGTCGTGCCGATCATCGACCTGCTGGACGAAGAGGTCGACCTGACGCCGGCGCCGTACCTGACCGCCGGCACGGGGGACCGGACGGCCGAGCGGTTCGTCCAGACCCGCGACCGGCTGACCGCGCTGCTCGGGCAGATGTCCGAGCTGGTGTCGGAGCTCGGACCCGCGCCGCGGGATCGGGAACCGGCGGTCACCTCCGTCGCGGAACTGGCCCGCATCGGCGCGTTGACCGTGCACCGGGCCCCGGCGCGCAGGGACGCGGCCGAGACGGGTGAGGGGCGGCCGGTGCTCACAGCCGAGGACGTGATCCACGACCGTGAGCCCACCGGCCGGGTGCCCGCCCGCGCGGAAGAGGACTGGCTCGTCACGCGCACCGGCGACATCGCGGTGGCGGTCGCCTCCCGCCGGTTCGCGGCGCGGGTGGTGGAGCGCGAGGGGCTGCTGCTCGGCCCGCAGCTGTCGCTGGTCAGGGTCGATCCGGACCAGCTCGACCCGTACTTCCTGGCGGGCGTCCTGCGCAGTACCGCGAACGTGCGGTCGTCGGCCCTGTCGTCGACGGGCAGCCGGGTGGACGTCCACCGCGCGCGTGTGCCGCGGCTTCCGCTGGACCAGCAGCGCCGCTACGGGGAGGCGTTCCGGCGGATGGACCGGGTCGCGTCCGCGGCGCGCGACGGCATCGCCCTCAGCGAGGAGATGGGCCGGCTCCTCGCCGACGGTGTCGCGGCGGGCGAGCTGGACATCGCCGACGACTGAGACGGCGCGGTCCGCGGCGGTCTCGGACGCGCTCGTCCAGAACGCTCCGGCGGGCGGCGGAGATGCGCCAGAATGATCCTTTCCGTACGGAGGGGGCTCGCGTGACGCAGCTGCTCGGGGGACGCTACGAGCTGATCGCGCCGCTCGGCCGGGGCGGCATGGGCCAGGTATGGGAGGCCGCCGACCGGCAGCTGGAGCGGCGGATCGCGGTGAAGCTGCTCACCAACGAGGCGATCGCGCGCTGGCCGGACCCCGGGCGGCTGGTGCGCCGCTTCGTGCAGGAGGCGGCGCTCACCGCCGGCCTGCAGCACCCCGGAGTCCCGGCGGTGCACGACGCGGGCCCCTTCGACGACGGCCTGTTCCTGGTGATGGAGCTGGTGGACGGCTGCACGGTCGCGGACCTGGTCGCCGAGCAGGGGCCGCTGCCCGTCACCTGGGCGGCCGCGATCGCCGCGCAGGTCTGCTCGGTGCTGGCGGTCGCGCACGGCCGCTCGCTCGTGCACCGCGACATCAAGCCCCAGAACCTGATGGTGACCCGGGACGCGACGGTCAAGGTCCTGGACTTCGGGGTGGCGACCGTCCTGGACGCCGCCGGGATCGTCCGCATCACCCGCACCGGTGAGATCGTCGGCACGCCCGCGTACATGGCGCCGGAACAACTGCGCAACGAGCGCGCCACCCCGCGCACCGACCTCTACGCGCTGGGCTGCGTCGTCTACGAGATGCTCGCCGGGCAACCGGTGTTCACGGCGACGTCGCCGCACGCGCTCGGATACAAGCACCTCGAGGAGGAACCGGCGCCGCTGTACCGTGCCGACGTTCCGCCCGCCCTGGAGGACCTCGTCCGCCGGCTGCTCGCCAAGGATCCGCGGCAGCGCCCGGCGGACGCCCGCGAAGCGTACGAGCGGCTCCTGATGTTCGTTCAGAGCGCGCATCCGCTCGGTGAGATCGCTCCGTCGGCGGCCGCGGCGACGGGGATGCACCTGCACGCCCGCGTCCTGACCCGGCTTGCCGGTGCCGACCGGGGATCGCCCCAGGCGAGTTCCGTACCGGCGTCCGGCCCGCCGCCTCTGCCCACGGGCTTCGTGCCTTTCGACACCTCGTCCCGGATGCCCTCGCAGGATCCCGCGCACATGGCGTCCACACCGGGCTACAGCGTGCCCGGCCACAGCACGCCGGGCCACGCGCCCGCCGAAGATCCGGCGATGACACGGCATGGGCCGGGCTGGAAGCTGCTGCACAGCCTCTGGGTGGCGCCGGCCCTGGCGCTGGGCTTCCTGACCTGGGCCTCGTTCCTCTACATCGGTGTCCGGCACCGGCACCGCGCCTGGCTGATCGCGGCCGCCGTGTACGGGGTCCTGACCGTCGCGGTCGGCGCGCTCATCCTGACGACCACCGACGGGCAGGGAGTGACATCGCCGCCCGCCGCCCTGTGCTGGCTGGCGCTGTTCCTCGGCGGCATCATGCACGCGGCCGGCGCGAACCCGGGGCGCCTGCGCCTGCGCGCGCGCCTGGAGGCACGAGGCACGCGGACCTCCGCAGGATCGCCCCATGCCACCGGGCATGTCCAGGGGACCCCTGCTAGAGCGCCGACTGGATGGTGAGCGGGTGCGGGCGCCTCGACATTTCTTGTTAAGAGAGCATCTGAGGGTGTTATCTTCGGTCCCGTCCCGTCGCTGCCGGCAGCCGGTCGCGCGACGCGGACCCCGGGAGGATCGACCATGAGCAAGGACGGCGGGGCCCCGCGCGGTCCGGAGCGGCGCCGGCAGGACATCGCCGGCGTCGTGCTGTCGGTCGGCTCGGTCACCGCGGCGGAGCTCGCCGAGCGTTTCGCCGTCAGCCTCATGACGATCCACCGCGACCTGGACGAACTCGCCCGCCGGGGCATCGTCCGCAAGCACCGCGGCGGGGTCACCGCCCAGCCGTCGGGGGTGTTCGAGAGCAGCGTGGCCTACCGCCTGAAGTCGATGGGGGCCGCGAAGGACGCCATCGCCGAGAGGGCCGCCGAGCTGGTCGAGCCGGGGATGGCGGTGATGCTGGACGACTCCACCACGGCGCTGGCGCTGGCCCGCCGCCTGCCGGGCATCGTTCCGCTGACGGTCGTCACGAACTTCCTGCAGGCGGTCAACCTGCTCGCCCGCGAGCAGGAGATCCGGCTGATGGCGCTCGGCGGCGACTACGATCCGCTGCACGACTCGTTCCTCGGCGTCTCCTGCGTCGACGCGATCGAGGCCCTGAACGTGGACCTGTGCTTCGTGTCCACCTCCGCGGTCGGCGGAGGGTTCGCCTACCACCAGGAGCAGCGCATCGTGCCGGTGAAGCGGGCCATGCTCCGTGCCGCGGCGCGCAGCGTGCTGCTCATCGACCATTCCAAGCTCAACCGGGTGGCGCTGCATCGGGTGGCGCCGCTGTCGGCGTTCGACCGCGTCATCGTCGACGACGGTGCCGGCGCCGAGGCGCTGCGGGATCTCGAGGAGCAGAAGGTGGCCTACGAGCTGGCGGCGACCTGAGCGGCGCGCCGCCCGGCGCCCCGGCCGCGCTCCCGCCCGCACCGCGGGCCGGAGCTTGTTAACGTTTTCGAGTGTTCTTATCTCACGTTCGGTGAGCCCGGGTGGGGCATGGAGTCACCGCGCCCGGCGCCGAGCGTCTTCTCATCCGTCTTGACCACGAGTGGTGTGGTCAGTCCGGTGATAGTGGTCGGATTCGAGGCACGCGGCGCGCCTGCGGCCGGTCCGCGGCGGTGCTCGCCGCAACCCCTCGGAAGTGATCCAGCTGACATCTTGACACTCCGATCGGCGGCCTCCTACGCTCAATCTCACATTTTTTGGCGTTATCTTCACAGTTTTGTTGTTGGGATCGCGATCGGAGTGGGCGAGTGGCCGAGTCCCAAGGTGCGGCGCCGTACGGCCTCCGCTGCGATCACCGGGTCCGGCCGCTGGGCGTCGACGAGCCCGCGCCGCTGCTGTCGTGGCGACTGGCGTCCGGCGTGCGCGGCGACGCGCCCGCGGCGTACCGGGTGCGCGTGCGGGCGGAGGACGGCGAGCGGGTCTGGGACACCGGGGAGGTGGCCGACCCGGGAGCCGTCGGTGCACGTTACCAGGGCCGGCGTCTGCGGCCCCGCACCCGCTACCGCTGGACGGTCACGGTCACCGGCGCGGACGGCGCGTCCGCCGAGCGGGAGTCCTGGTTCGAGACGGGGATGATGAGCCCGGCGGAGTGGACGGCCGCCTGGATCGCCCACGACCCGTCCGATCTCGACGTGGTCGACGCCCCCGAGGAGGGCGCGCTCGCCCTCACCGACCACGGGCTCCAGCCGGCCGTCCGGCTGCGCCGGGCGTTCGAGGCCCTTGCCGCCCCGGTCAGCGCCCGGCTGTACGTCACCGCCCGCGGGCTCTACGAGGCGCGCGTCAACGGCGTGCGCGCCGGCGACGCCGAACTCGCCCCCGGCTGGACGGACTACCGCGACCGCATCGATTACCAGGTCTACGACGTGACCGACATGGTGCGGGCGGGCGGGAACGTCCTCGCCGTCACGATCGCGGACGGCTGGTGGAGCGGGTTCGTCGGGTTCGATCCGCGCCGCTCGGGCGCCCACTACGGAACGTTCCCGCAGCTGCTGGCCGAGCTGCACCTCGTCCACGCCGACGGGACCAGCGACGTCATCGCGACCGGCGGCGACTGGCAGAGCGCCCGCTCTCCCATCCGGTACGCCGACCTGCTGATGGGGGAGTGCCATGACCTCCGCCGCGAGACGCCGGGCTGGGATCTCCCCGGTGGCCCCGGCGAGGAAGAAGACGCGAGCGGCCTGTGGCGGCCCGTGCGGGTGACCGGCTCCGATCGGAGCCGCCTCACCGCGTCGGTCGCCCAGCCGGTCCGCGCCGTCCGGGAGCTCCCGGCCCGGTCGGTGACCCGCGTCGGCGAGGAACGGTTCCTGGTCGACTTCGGGCAGAACTTCGCAGGCCGGGTCCGATTGACGGTGCGCGGCCTGGCCCAGGGCGACCGGGTCGTCATCCGGCATGGCGAGACCCTGGACGACGACGGGGCGCTGTACACGGCGAACCTGCGCACCGCCGCGGCCACGGACGTGCTGATCGCGGCCGGTCCCGCCGAGACCGTCTTCGAGCCCCGCTTCACCTACCACGGGTTCCGGTACGCCGAGGTGACCGGGACGAGCAACCTCGACGCCGGCGACATCACCGGCGTGGTGCTGCACAGCGACACTCCCTGGGCGGGCGAGTTCACGTGCTCCGACCCGGACGTCAACCGCCTGTTCGAGGCCATCGGGTGGGGGCAGCGCTCCAACTTCGTCAGCGTCCCGACCGACTGCCCGCAACGCGACGAGCGGCTCGGCTGGCTGGCCGACGCCCAGGTCTTCCTGCCCACCGCGTGCCTCAACGCCGACGTCGCCGCGTTCTTCGACGGCTGGCTGCGCGAGGTGCGGGGCGCGCAGTCGCCGGACGGCGCGTTCGGCAACGTGGCGCCGAGGCTCGCGGGGGTCGCCGACGACGGCGCCCCCGGCTGGGGCGACGCGGGCGTCCTCGTGCCCTGGCACCTCTACCGGGTGTACGGGGACGAGCGCTTCCTCGAACGCAACCTCGACGCCATGTGCGCGTGGGTCGACCACGTGCACCGGCACAACCCCGACCTGGTGTGGAGCCGCCGTGTCGGCCCCCACTTCGCCGACTGGCTCGCGCCCGCGCCCACGCCCCGGGACGTGCTCGCCACCGCCTACTTCGCGCACAGCGCCGAGCTGACGTCGCGGGCCGCCGAGGTCGTCGGCGAGGCGGAGGCCGCCGCGCGGTACGGCGCGCTGGCCGGGCACATCCGCAAGACCTTCACCGAGCGGTTCGTGACCCCCGGCGGCCGGATCGAGGGCGACACCCAGACCGCCTACCTGCTGGCGCTGGCGTTCGAGCTGCTCCCGGCGGACCTCGTGCCCGGTGCGGTGCGGCGCCTGGTCGAGCTCGTCCAGGCGGCCGGTCCGGGCCTCACCACCGGGTTCCTCGGGGTGAGCCTGATCGCGCCCGTCCTCGACGCGCACGGCCACGCCGACCTCGCGCACGCGCTGCTGCGCCGCACCGAACCGCCGTCGTGGCTGCACCCGCTGCGGCACGGCGCGACCACCATCTGGGAGCGGTGGGACGGCTATACCGACGAGCGGGGTTTCCAGGCGGCGGCGATGAACTCCTTCAACCACTACGCGCTCGGCTCGGTCGGCGAATGGCTCTACCGCGGCGTCGCCGGCCTCGACCAGGCGCCCGGATCGGTCGGCTACCGCGAACTGCTGGTCCGGCCGAGGCCCGGCGGCCTCACCTCCGCCGGCGCGAGCTACGAATCGGTGCGCGGGACCGTCGCCACCCGCTGGACCCGCCGGGACGGCCTGTTCCACCTCCAGGTGACGGTGCCGCCCGGCGCGACCGCCACCGTCCACATCCCCGCGGACGACCCCGGCGGGGTCACGGAGAGCGGGGTGCCGGTGGCCGAGGCCGCCGGGGTCCGGATCGTCGGCGCGGAGCCGGGGGAGCTCCGCTGCCGGACCGCTTCGGGGGAGTACCGCTTCACCGCGGAGCTTCATTGACCACCGTCCCCGCTGGGACGGGCATGGCCGGCCGCCGTCACCTCGGCGTCCCGCGCCATGAACGCGAGGAGGACAGATGACATCGTCGTTCGACAGGACGGCCCTCAGCCGCCGCGGTTTCCTGCGGCTGTCGGGCGGAGCGGCCGCGGTGGCCGCGCTGCCGGCGGCCCTCACGGCCTGCGGGGGGTCGTCCGGCGGGTCCGGCGGCACCCTGCGCTTGGTCGGCGTGGCCGACCAGCAGAAGCCGCTCGACCTGCTGACCAAGGCCTACACCAAGGCGAAGTTCAGCACCTCGTTCGCCCCCACCGACCAGGTGGAGACCTCGCTGCGCACGCAGCTGGGCGCGGGCAACGCCCCCGACGTGCACGTGGTCTACCCGGGCAACGGCAGCGCGATGAGCATGGTGCAGATCGCGCAGGCAGGGCTGCTCGCCGACCTGAGCGACCAGGCCTGGACGAAGCGGGTCCCGGCGGGGCTGAAGCCGGCCTTCCAACTCGACGGCAAGACGTTCCTGTACTCGGCCGGATCCAGCGTGATCGGCGCGATCTACAACAAGAAGGTCTTCCAGGAGGCGGGGGTGACCCCGCCGAAGACCTGGAGCGAGTTCCTCCAGGTCTGCGACAAGATCAAGAAGAAGGGCAAGGTCCCGATCGCGCTCGGCGCGCAGACCCAGTGGGTCACGCAGCTGATCACCTACGCGCTCGTGCCGTCCACCGTGTACGCCAAGAACCCGCAGTTCGACAGCCAGATGAAGGCGGGGACGGCGACGTTCGCCCAGTCCGGCTGGGTGCAGGCGCTCGACATGTACCTGGAGCTGCAGAAGCGGGGCTTCTTCAACGACAACCCCAACGGCACCACGTTCGAGCAGCAGACGTCCATGGTCGCCACCGGCAAGGCCGCCATGGCGATCCAGGTCTCCGCGGTCCTGCCCGACTTCCGCAAGGCCGCGCCGAGCCCGGACGACCTGTCGATGTTCCCGGTGCCGGGCGCCGACGACGCCTCCCAGGTGTGGATCCCCGCCGGGGTCGTCGTGGGGCTCGGCGTCAGCGCCCGCAGCAGGAACCGCGACGCCGCCAAGGCGTTCATCGACTTCCTCGGCCGGCAGGAGAACATCAACCGCTGGGCCGAGTCCGTCGCCTGCGTCCCGCTCGTCCGGGACGCCGGCTCCAAGATCGACCCGGTGCTGACGCCGTTCCTGCCGTACATGGACGGCAACAAGGCCGTCCCGTTCATGGACCAGGCCTGGCCCAACGCCGAGGTGCAGCCCGCCCACTTCGCGATGGTGCAGGAGCTGCTCGCCGGCAAGACCACGGTCGCCAAGGGGCTGGCCAAGCTGGACGAGACCTACCGGAAGAAGCAGCCGTGACCTCGTCCCCTCAGCGCGCACCGGCCGCACCCGCGGCCGGTGCGCAGGCCGCCGGCGCACCGAAGGCGCGCGGTGCCCGGCGGCCGCCACGCGGCCGCCGGCGGCGGGGCGGCTTCCTGACGCCGCCCTGGTGGTTCGCGGCGCCCGCCCTGCTCGTGTACGTGCTGGTCGTGCTGTATCCGAGCGCCAGCGGGATCGTCTACGCGTTCACCGACTGGAACGGCATCGGCGACCGCTCGTTCAACGGCATCGACAACTTCCGGCGGCTGCTGCAGGACGACGCCGCCCGCGGATCGCTGGTCAACACGCTGCTGCTGACCGTCGCGATCGTCGTCGTCCAGAACGGCATCGGGCTGCTGCTCGCGCTGGGGGTGCACACCCGCATCAAGTCGCGGGTGGTGCTGCGGGTCGTGTTCTTCGCGCCCGCCGTCGTCAGCCCCGTGATGGTGGCGTTCCTGTGGAAGTACGTCTACAACCCGGCGCCGGACGCGGGGCTGAACGCGATCCTCGGCGGGCTCGGTCTCGGGTCGCTGCGCCAGGACTGGCTGGGCGACCCGTCGCTGGCGCTGTGGTCGGTGGCGGGGATGGTCATCTGGCAGTTCGCCGGCTACTCGATGGTCATCTTCCTGGCCGGGCTGGAGGGCGTGCCCGCGGAACTGCACGAGGCCGCGATGATCGACGGCGCCGGCCGGTTCCAGCGGTTCCGCAGCGTGACCTGGCCGCTGCTGGCACCGGCGGTCACGATCAACGTGATGCTGTCGACCATCGGCGGGCTGAAGCTGTTCGACCAGGTGTACGCGGCCACGAGCGGCGGCCCCGGCCACTCCAGCGAGACGCTCTCGACCGTCCTGTACAAGCAGGCGTTCGTGTTCGGCAACTACGGCTACAGCACGGCGATCGCGCTGGTCCTGGCGCTGTTCGTCGCCGCGGTCTCGCTGATCCAGATCTACTACCTGCGCAGCCGGGAGGTGACCGCATGAGCCTGCGGTACGGGTTCCGCACCTTCCTGCTGGAGGTGCTGATGATCGCGGTCGCGCTGGCGTTCCTGTTCCCGGTGTACGCGCTCATCACGCTGTCGCTGAAGGACAAGCAGCAGATCGCCTCGGCGCCGCTGTCCCCGCCGACGTCGCCGACGTTCGCGAACTTCTCCGGCGCCTGGTCGCGGGCCTCGCTCGGGTCGGCGCTGCTGAACAGCACGGTCATCACGGTGGTCAGCCTGGTGGCGCTCATCGCCATCGGGTCGTTCGCCGCCTACTTCCTGGCCCGCTGCGCCACCCGGATGGGGTTCGTGCTGTACGTGCTGTTCCTGCTCGGCATCGTGCTGCCGTTCCAGCTCGGCATGATCCCGCTGTTCAAGCTGGCCGACTCGGCCGGGCTGCTCGGCACCTACCAGGGGATGATCATCTTCTACACCGGCATCCAGCTGCCGTTCACGATCTTCCTCTACACCGGGTTCATCCGGGCGCTGCCGGGCGACTACGCCAACGCCGCGCTGATCGACGGCGCCGGCCACCTCCAGGCGTTCACCCGGGTGGTGTTCCCGCTGCTGCGGCCGATCACCGGCACCGTGCTGATCCTCAACGCCGTGTTCGTCTGGAACGACTTCTTCACGCCGCTGCTGTACCTGGGCGGGTCGGCGCGGGAGACCGTCCCGGTGCGGATCTTCGCGTTCGTGGGGCAGTACGTGTCGGACTACGGGCTGGTCTTCGCCGGCCTGGTGCTCGCCGCGCTGCCGATCATCGTGGTCTTCCTGGTGCTGCAGCGGTACGTGATCAAGGGCTTCGCGAGCGGGCTGAAGGGGTGAGCGTGGCCGCGATCCCGTCCCGGCTGCTGGCCGTCCTGGACGCGCCGCCGGCCGCGTACTCGCCGGCGCCCATCTGGTGGTGGAGCGGCGAGCGGCTCGACCGGCGGCGCCTCCGCGACCAGCTCGAAAGGTTCGCCGAGGGCGGCGTCCGCAACCTGGTGGTGCTGAACCTGGCGCCCTCGGGACCGATGTTCGGCTCGGACGCCGACGACCCGCCGTTCTTCTCCGACGCCTGGTGGGACCTGCTGGACGCGGTGTGCGAGGACGCCGCCGGGCTGGGGGTGTCGCTCTGGTTCTACGACCAGCTCGGCTTCTCCGGCGCCGACCTCCAGGCCCGGCTGGTGCGCGACGTCCCCGACTACGCGGGGCAATGGCTGGAACCGTCCGGAACGGCGGGCGTGCGGGGCTTCGACTACCTGTCGGCCGACGCGTGCGCGGCGCTGTTCGACCGCGTGCACGGCGAGTTCGCGCGGCGGCTCGGCCACCGGCTCGGCAACGTGATCGTCGGGTCGTTCCAGGACGAGTTGCCGTCGCTGCCGACCTGGTCGCGGACGTTCGCCGACGAGTTCGCGCGGCGCCGCGGCTACGACCTGACCCCGCACCTCGGGGCGCTGTGGGGGAGGGCGGAGAGCGGGGACGGCGGCCGGGACGCCTTCCGGATCCGCCGCGACTACCACCTCACCCGCGCGGAACTGGCCGAGGAGGCGTTCTTCCGGCCGCTCGCCGAGTGGCACCAGGCGCACGGCCTGCTGCACGGCTGCGACCAGCAGGATCCGGCACGGGCCGGGCTCCCGGTGGACGGTGTCCGGATCTACGCCGACTACGCGCGCACACACCGCTGGTTCGGCGCACCCGGTTCGGACCACCACGGCGACGCCCGCATCCACTCGTCGCTGGCGCACCTGTACGGCCGGGACCGGACCTGGATCGAGGCGTTCCACTCCAGCGGCTGGGGCGGGACGCTTGAGGAGACCTTCGACTGGCTGCTTCCCTGGCTGCGGTCGGGCGCCACCCTCTACAACCCGCACGCCGTCTACTACACGACCAAGGCGGGCTGGTGGGAATGGGCGCCGCCGTCCACCGACTGGCGCCAGCCCTACTGGCGGCACCACCGGGTGTTCGCCGACGCGGTCACCCGGTTGTGCGCCGCGCTGTCGCTGGGAAGGCACGTCTGCGACGTCGCGGTGCTGTTCCCGACCGCCACCGCACAGGCCGGGACGCGCCTCGACGGCGTCGACCCGGACGCCGCCCGCGCCCAGGACGCCTACCGGAGCCTGGTCGGCGACATGGCGTGGTTCCGGATGGTCCCCGGAGCGCTCGACCGGCTGGGAATCGACGCCGACGTCGTGGACGACGACTCCGTGCAGCGCGCCGACGTCACGCGAGGGCGGCTGGACGTCGCGGACGAGTCGTACGGCACCGTCCTCCTGCCCGCGTGCACCGTGCTCGAAGGGGAGACCGCGCGCAGGCTCGCCGCGTTCGCCGAGGCCGGTGGACGCGTCATCGCGGTCGGTCCGCCGCCGCGCCACGGCGTCGGCGACCCGGACGCCGACGCGGCGGTGGCGAAACTCCGCGCCTTGGCGGAGGTCGTGGCGGACGCCGACGGCCTCGGAGCGGCCCTCGCCGCCGGCCGCCGCGTGGACGCACCGGTGCCTGCCCTCGTCCGCGAGGTCGACGGCGCCACCCTGGTCTTCGTGACCGCCGCCCCGTCCATGGCCAGCCGCGTGTCGGTGGAGCGTCCCGGCGAGCGCGGCGTCGACCTCGGCTGGCTCGACGTGACCTACGACTTCGACCCGGACCGCTACCTGCGCGACATGCGGGTGCGGGTGCGCGGCGTCCGGGGCCCGGCGTTCCTGGCCGGTCCGTTCGGAGGGCCGCCGCGGCCGCTGGAGGTCCGGGCGGTGGACGCGGCGTGGTCCGAGGTGGTCGTGCCGTTCGACGACGCGCCCGCCGCGCTGCTCATCTTCCCCGGCGGCGAAGACGGCGCGGGCGGCGCGGACGCCGCGGACCGCACGGCGTCCGTCCCGGCCGAAGAGCCGCAGACGGATGAGGTCCTGGACCTCGGGACCTCCTGGACGATGGAGACGGTGCCCACCCTCGACAACTCCTGGGGGGACTTCGCTCGCCCCGCCGACCGGGACGTCCCGCTGGAATGCTGGAGCCTCCAGCACCAGGTCGAGGGCGAGACGGACTGGGCCGAGGCGCACGCCACGTTCGGCCCGCACGGCGTCTGGGCTTTGGAGTCCGAGGGCTCGTGGCGCCCCGCCGTCTACTCCGACTCGCGCGGCATCCGCAAGGACGCCGTGCACCGCGACTTCCTCGGGCCCAAGGGGCACGTGCCGGAGGAGTTCCTCGACTTCGGTGAGGTCGCGGCCGGGGAGGCGGTGCTCTTCCGCGCGCGCGTGACCGTGCCGGCGGACGGCGGCCTCGTGGCGGTCGGCGCGGCGGCGGCCAAGACGCTGCTGATCGACGGGGCCGAGGTCCCGCTCGACGACCGGGGGCACCTGGCGATCGCCACGGCCCCCGTCGCGGGCGGGGATCACGACATCGAGGTCCGGTTCGTCCCGGACGAGGAGGTGCGGCTGCGCGCCCACCTCGCCGTGGTCACCGACCCCGGCCGCTACCGGCGACCGGAGTGGATCACGGTCGCCGGACCCGGGAGGCCGGGCGCGCGGGTCACGCTCACCGCGCCCCGCGCGGCCGCGGCGGCCTCCTCCGGCCCCGCGGTCCTCCAGGTGGCCTCGGCGTCCCCCTGCCGGATCCTCGTCGACGGCGAGGAGGTCGGCCGCCAGGGCGGGTTCGACCCGTACGCCGAGCACGCGGTGCCCCGCGTCGGCCGCTACGCGGTGACCGGCGGCGAGGTGACGCTGGTCCTCACCGAGGGCGGGGCGCCCCCGGCCGTCATGGTGGACGGCGCGGTGGTCTCCGGCGCCGGGTGGACGGCCGCGCGCGACGGTGAGCCGGTGCCCGTCGTGCCGAGCCGCCGCCAGCACGGCGACCCGGCCTCGCTGCACCTGCGGCGGCGTCCCCATCCGCTGCCCGGCGCGGCCTGGCTCGATGACGCCGTGGACACCGGCGACGTCCTGCCCGCGCGGCTCGCCGTCCCGGGCATCGGCCCGCGCGTCGAGCGGCTGCGCGTCACCGTGCCGCCGGGCGCCACGCGGATGGCCGTCGAGGTGCGCGGTGAACTGCTGGAGGTGCTCCTCGACGGCGAGCCGCTGGAACCGGGCCCGGAGATGCCGCTGCCTCGACCGGGCCAGGGCCGGGCGCCCGGCCGGAGGACGGCGGAGCTGCGGATCCTGACGGTCCCCGGGCACCAGGCCGGCGCCGCGCTCGCCGGGCCCGTGCGGTTCACCGCCGGTCCCGGAACGATCGAGCTGGGCGACTGGGAGGACGCGGGACTGGCCGGCTACAGCGGGGCGGTCCGCTACCGCCGCCGCGTCGACCTGCCCTCGGCTCCGGCCGCGGCGACGCTCGACCTCGGGCGGGTGCGCGGCACCGCCGAGGTCACGGTCAACGGCGTGCACGCGGGCGTTCGGATCTGCGCCCCCTACCGCTTCGACCTGGGCGCCGCCCTGCGGGAGGGCCCGAACGAGATCGAGATCCTGGTCTGCGGCACGCTCGCGCCCTACCTCGACGAGGTGAGCCCGACCCACTTCGTCTTCCCTGGTCAGCGGGTCTCCGGCCTGTTCGGCCCGGTGCGCCTGCTCATGCCCATGGACGGGGGAACGCCTCGCCGTCCAGCCGATCTCCCGCCGTGAGGCCGAGGCCGTCGGTCACGGGGTGGGCGCCGCCGCTGAAGGCGGTCTCCGCGTCCATGTAGATGGTGACGTGCGCGAGCCGGGCCGTCCCCGTGCGGTTCGGCAGCGCCATGTGCCCCGTGTAACCGCTGTGGAAGGTGCAGTCGCCGGCGCGCAGAGGGAGCGTGACGCGGGGCGCCCACCGCAGCGCCGGTTCCGCCGCGAACAGATCCTCCGCATCGTGCAGGTCCTGCGGGCGGAGACCGGCGTGATGCTGGGTGCCGGGCAGGAACGTCATGCAGCCCCGCTCCGGCGGGACGTCGACCAGCGCGATCCAGGCGGACAGGGGCAGGCGGTCGCCCCGGTGCGGCCAGTACGGACGGTCCTGGTGGAACTCCGTGGCGGTGTCGCTGTGCGGCTCCTTCACCAGCATCTGGTCGTGCCACAGCCGCAGCGGGAATCCGGCGAGCTGCTCGGCGATCCTGCCGAGCCGCCGGTCCAGGGTCAGATCCCGCAGCGTCCGGTCGCGCCGCCACACGTTGACCAGCTGGCTGAAGGCGCCGCGCGTCTCCAGGCTCTCGGCGCGATGCGCCTCCAGGTAGTTCTCGGCGCCGGCCCTGAACCGCTCGATCCGGGCCGGGTCGAGGACGCCGCGGACTCGGACGAAACCGTGCTCGCGATACGCCTCCACCAGCTCCCGCGAGACCCGGCCGTCGGCTCCGACATCGCTGCTCGCCTGCTCGTTCACCATGAGGACTCCGTTCGTCGGGATGTGCCAAGCCTCGCCGGGGCACGCGGTCGAGGGCTAGGCCGATCCCGGCGAGGAGTCGTACGATCACGACATGCTCGCCACGCTGCACGAGCAGGCGCTGTTCGTCGACGGTCCGGTCTGGGGCGGCGTCCACCACCTGACCACCGGGGTCGAGCCGCACACGCACGACTTCCTCGAGATCGCGGTCATCGGCCCCGGCGTCGGCCGGCACGTCACCAGCCACGGCGAGCGTCCGCTGCGGCACGGCGACGCGATCGTGCTGCGTCCGGGCGCCTGGCACGCCTTCGGCGACTGCGCCGATCTCACCGTCGCCAACTGCTGCCTGTCCGCCCGCGCGCTGCGGGCCGAGCTGTACCGGCTGCCGATGCTGCGCCGGCTGCTGTGGACCGACCCGGTGTCCCACGGCGCCCGCGGTGTGGCGGTCCGGTCCCTCGCCCCCTCGGACGCCGACGAGGCCATCGCGCAGATCGGCCTGCTCGAAGGGGACCTCGCGGCGGGCCGCCGCCGGACCGGCCGGGCGGTCGGCCGCCTGATGACCGTGCTGGGGATCCTGGCCGACGGCGCCGAGCCCGACCCCGGGGCGCTCGAACCGGCCGTCCATCCCGCGGTGGCCGCGACCATCGCGCGGCTGGAGGCGGCGCCCGCGGAGCCGTGGCGGCTGGCCGACCTCGCGCGGGCCGTCAACCTGGACGCCGCCTATCTCGGCCGGCTGTTCGCCCAGTGCACCGGCTCGACCCCGATGGGATTCCTGGCCCGGCTGAGAGCCGAGCGGGCGGCGGCGCTGCTGGTGAACTCGTCCCTGCCGGCCGCCCGGGTCGGCGCCGCCGTCGGCTGGGACGACCCGACGTACTTCGCCCGGCGCTTCAAGACCCTGGTCGGCCTGACACCCACCGAATACCGGAGGCGCAACAAAGCCGCGCACTAGCGGAGACGGCCGCCGCGAGGAACGGACGTCGGTGAGCGGGTCAGGAGAGGTGGGTGGTGAGCAGCCGGCGGAGATTGTCACCGAGGATCTTGCGGATGTCGGGCTCGGGCAGGCCGCGGGCGAGGAGTTCGTCGGTGAGCAGGGGCAGGCCGGAGGGCCCGGCCAGGCCGGGGAGGGTGGCCATGACGTCGAAGCCGGCGTTCGCGGCGGGGTCCTCGCAGCAGGGCGGGGTGAGGTCGGCGTAGACCTCGTGGACGAAGTCGGGGCCGAGGCCGACGTGGTCGATGCCCGCCACCGAGGCGACGTGCTCGATGTGGTCGGCCAGGCGGGCGAGGGTGTAGCCGGACGGGTCGGCGGCCAGGAAGCCCGGCAGGAAGTTCACGCAGACCACACCGCCGGACGCCGTGACGCCCCGGATCTGGTCGTCGGTCAGGTTGCGGTGGTGGTCGCGCAGGGCGCGGGCGCTGGAATGGGTGGCGATCACCGGCCGGGACGCCAGTTCCAGGACGTGTTCCACCCCGCGGGCGCCCAGGTGGGAGATGTCGAGCAGGATGCCGAGCCGTTCCATCTCGGCCACGGCCCGGACGCCGGCGGAGGTCAGACGGCTCCCGGTGGCGTCCTCGCCGCTGCCGTCGGCGAGCGGGGTGCGTCCCCAGTGCGCCAGCGAGGCGACCCGCACGCCCAGCCGGTGCACGGTCGCGAGGAGTTCGATGTCGGCGTCCAGTCCGGGCATGCTCTCCAGCGCCAGGACCAGCGCGATCTTCCCCTCGGCCAGGGCCGCGTCGATCTGCGGCCCGTCGGAGCAGAGCCGGACGTCCTCGGGGTTCCCCTCGGCGATCACGTGCGCGCACTCGATCATCCGGAGCGTCTCGCGCAGCGCGCCCTCGGGCCTGAACTGGCTGTCGATGAACACCGGAAGCACCTGCAGATCGACGCCACCGGCGCGCAACTGGGGGAGCCACCGCTCCCGGAAGAACGGCGCCCACCGCGCGGGCGGACGAGCCACCACCGCCATCAGCAGGTCGTTGTGCGCGTCGGCCACCACCGCGCTCTGATGCAACTCAGCAGGCATGACCGGCACTGTAACCCAGCGCATCAGGGTCCCCGCAGGCAGCGGACTCGGCCGGGCCGGCGAAGAGCACCGGGAAGGTGACCAAAGGCAGCGCCGAGGTCGGGTCGGTCCGGGGCACCATCCGCAGCCGCTGGACGGAGTCCGGCACGGCGTTGACCACGGTGATCTCGGTGTCCGCCGGGGACAGGCGGCGGGCCAGGGTCCCGGCCGTGTAGGCCCCGGCATAGCCGGCGCCGACGACGATGCGGTGCTTCATACGATGCTCCCGTCGGTTCGCTTGCTGTCGGGAGTTGAGCGGAACAGCGACCCGATTCCTGACAGGAACCGCCTGTGGCATGGCTCACGCGCCGGACCGGGCGGCTGCGCGTCACCGAGGCGAGAGCGATCCGCCGGCGTCGACGACGTGAGTAAGGGAGGTCGACGAGTTCCTGGAGTTCATCCGTTGGCCATCGGGACGACGCGTGGACATCGGCAGGAGCTGGCACATTCTCGCCATGTCTGCGGGTCTCAGTGCCGACGCCGAGCGCGCGGCGCCGTCAGCCTCGGCGGATCGCCGCCGCGCGGGTTCGGCGTGGCTGCTGCCAGGCGGTCTCGTGCTCGCCTGGCTCGTGGTCCTGCTGACCCATCTGCGCACGCCAGTGCCGTCCGACCAGCTCAACTACATGGAAGCCGCGGCGCGGTTCCCGAGGCCGGTCGAGGTCACCACGGAGATGCATCAGGTGACGCGGTTCGGGCTGATCATCCCCGCCCGCGTGGCCATCGCCGTGTTCGGGTACTCGCAGGCCGCCTACGCGACCGTGCCGGTGCTGGCCACGCTGACACTGCTCGTCGGGACCTTCGCGCTGGGCACGGTCCTGTTCGCCCGGCCGGTGGGGGCCGCCGGCGCCCTGGTGGTGGTCGCGGCGACCCCGGTTTTCGCCGACTCCACGGACCTGCTGCCCGACGTCCTCGCGGCCGGGCTCTTCACGTGCGCGGCGGCGCTGGCGCTGTCCGCCGCACGGCGGCCGGATCCGCCCGGCAGAGCGCTGCTGATCACGGTGGGAGCGCTGCTCGGCTGGTCCTACCTGGCCCGCGAGTTCGTGGTCTTCATGTGGCCGGTGGTCCTGGTGGTTCTGTACCGCAGGGCGCGTGTGGCCGGAATGGTCTGGGTGCTTCTCCCCATCGCGGCGATCGGGGCCGCCGAACTCCTGCTGTGCTGGCGGCTCTACGGCGACCCGTTGGCGCGGATGCTGGCGATCACCGGGCACGGAAAGCGTGCTTCGGCGCCCGACATCGCGTCGACCTACCGGGACAAGCCGCGGATGCTGTACGTCCTGCGGCTGCCCAAGACCCTGCGGACGTATCCGGACGGGGGGCTTCTCGTCGCGCTGCTCGGCCTGACCCTGCTGGGCGGGCTGCTGCGGCCGCGCCGGATGGCGGTCCCCGTCGCCGGCTGCGCGCTGCTGTGGGTGCCGCTCACCCTGCTCGGCGGCGTGCTCGACCCCAGCGCCCCCAAGCTGCGGTTGCAGCTGATCCGGTACTGGTTCCCGATCTTTCCCGAGTTCGTGCTGGGCGGGTTGGGGCTGCTCTGGCTCGGGGCGGTGTTCCTGGCCGACCGGCTCCCGGACCGCGCCCGGCCGCGGCTCTTCCTGCCGGCCGCGCTGGTGCTGGCCGTCGCCCTGATCGGCTCGGGCGCCGCCGCCCGCTCCTGGTGGCAGGCGCCGTCGACCCGGGCGGGCGGCGGCACCCAGATGGAGTCGCTGCGGTCCTGGATGCGCGACCACGACGGCCCCGGCTCCCGGGTGTGGGCGGACCCCCGCACCGGCAAGGTGCTCCGGGTCTACCAGCACGGCGCCTGGGGCGGGCGGGCCTGGTCGACCCGGATCCGCGCCGTCCGTCCGGGATCCGAAGGGCCGCGGCGGGGGGACCTTCTCGTGCTGTACGACACCGACGGCGGACGGCTGTGCCAGGTCTGCCAGAAGGCCGCGCAGCCCATGCTGAACGATCCGACCTGGACGGGACCTCGCTGGCAGCAGGTCTACGGGACTCCCGACCGCGTCATCCGCGTGTACCGCCTCGCGCAGTGAACCTCCGGGCAGGACGAGCGGGGGACCGCCGGCGCCCCGGCACCTCGCCCGGAGATCATTCAGTGATCATCTGGAGTTGGCCCGGGCGTCGTCGTCCGCGCAGGACGATCTTGACTGCTCCGGCACGCCGCCGGAGCGGAAGGAGATCAGCGTGATGCGCAAGGCCGCCCTCGCCCTCGTCACCTCCGCCGCCGCGGTCGGCGCCGCCGGCGTCGCCCTGGCCGCGCCGGCCTCGGCCGCGACCTCACCGGCCGCCGTCTGCGGTTCGGGCTACTCGGTCATCGACCACAAGGCGCTGACCGGCTCGACCGTCTACCTGCTCTGGAACGGCTCGTCCGGCCGCAACTGCGTGGTGACGGTGAAGACCACGTCCGTGGGCACCAAGACGCGCACGGGCGCCTACCTGTACGTCCAGGGGAGCAGCCCGATCGAGGACACCGACAGCTACGCCTACTACGCCGGTCCCGTCTCCGCGCCCGCCCTCGGCAAGTGCGTCCAGTGGGGCGGCGGCACCAACAGCCAGTTCTGGTACAGCGGCTGGACGCACTGCAGCTGACCTTCGGGAATCCCGCCGGGCCCGGACCGAGCGATCGGTCCGGGCCTTCGCGCGTCCCGCGCCGGACGCGGCGCTAGAGCAGGGCGCGGGCGGTCATCGCGGCGTCGAGGAGGCGCACGCCCTGAGCCGCGGACAGGTCGAGGCCGGTGAGCTTCGCGATCTTGCCCAGGCGGTAGTCGAGGGTGTTGCGGTGGATCCGCAGTTCGGCCGAGGTCCGGCTGCGGTTGTGGCCGTGGCGGACGAACGAGCGGGCCGTCTCCATCAGGACGGGGTTCGCGGCGAGGGGGTCGAGCTTGGCGGCGAGGCGGGTCAGCGCGCGGCCCGGCCTGGTGAGCTGGTATTCGAGCAGGACGTCGTCCAGCCGGTAGAGGCCGGGCGGCAGGCGGAGGCGGCGGGCGAGGTCGGCGACCTCCTCCGCCTCGCCGAGCGCTTCGGGCACGGCGTCCAGCGTGCCCGCCTCGGCCGCCGCCGCGGTGACGGCACGGGCGGTCGCCTCGCCGATCCGGGCGAGGAGCGCGGGCAGCCGCGCGAACGCGTCCGGCGCGCGGGGGAGCAGCACCGTCCCGCCGTCGACGGTGAGCGCGGCCAGGACGTCGGCCTGCTGGTGGGCGTCCAGGACCGACTGGACGCGGCGGATCGTGCTGCGGGCACCGGCCTCGCCGGGCGCCAGCCGCAGCAGGACGACGAGGTAGCCGGACGCGAGCGCCACGCCCGACTGCTCGGCCAGCTCGGCGGCGGGTTCCCCGGACAGCAGCGCGGAGACCAGGTCGCGGCGCAGGTCGCGGCGTTGCCCCTCGATCTGCTGGTGCTCGTGCAGGTGGGCCAGGGCGACCGCGGGCAGGACGCTCGCGAGGTACCGGAGGGTGTGGACGGCATAGCGCCGCATCTCGGGCGCGTCGGCCTCGCCGGACAGCAGCTCGAACTCGGTCATCGAGGCGACCAGGTACGCGGCGATGGCCGCGTCCAGCGGCAGCCCGTCCGCCGCGCGCCGCGCCGACCAGTCGATGATCTCGGTGAGCTCCGCGGTGTTCGGGGCGCGCTCCTCGCGGAGGGTCCTGGCGATCAGCCGGGTGGTCTCGGTGAACGCGCGGTGCACCTCGCCGTCGAGCAGCTCGCGGGGGAGCGCCCGGTAGAACGGGATCTCGGTGGCGCAGCGGTCCACGGCCGCGCGGGTGAGCTCGGTCAACCGCGCCGTCATGCGGTCCTCGATTCGGGACATCGCCCAATTCTTCCACTCCAGAATTGCCGCTGATGCGCACAGACAGGGGTCCTGGAACCTGGCAGCTTGTGCATTTGCCACCCCTGGGTCGCCTCGCCGGTCTCCGCCGGCGGAGGCGCCCGGTGGCCGCGCCGACCACCGGCCCGTTCCCGGGAGAGGAGACCGCTTGACGTCACCGGCACCGCTCCCCGCTGCCGAGGCACCCATCGTGCTGGCCTCCGGAAGGCCCCTTGGGGACGGGGACGAGCTGATCAGGGAGCTGCGCAAGCGCGTCCCGGACACGGCCCGGGTGGCCGTCCGGAGGATCGAACGGGAGCTGCCCGGCTATGTGCGCGTCCACGACGGCAGGTACGCCCGGGTGCTGGCCTTCTCGGTCGAATGGGCCGTCCGCCATTTCGTCGGCCTGCTCGGCGACCCCGGCCCGCCGTCCGCCGCCCTCACCGGCCACTTCCGCCGGCTCGGGGCCGGCGAGGCCCGCGAGGGCCGGAGCCTGGAGACGTTCCAGGCCGCGTTGAGGATCGGTGCCGGCGTCGCGATCCAGCGGCTCACCGAGGAGGCGGAGTCGCTCGGCGCCCCCGTGACACCGGCGACCGTCGTCCACGTGACGCAGGCGGCGCTCGGGTACCTCGGCCGGCTCGCCGCCGCGGCCGCCGAAGGGCACGCCGAGGCCGGCGCCCAGCGGGCCGGGCGGTTCCGGTCGCGGCGGCGCGCCCTGCTGGAGAAGCTGGTCGAACGCGACGCGGGGCTCGCGCAGATCCGGCTCCTCGCCGCCGACTGCGACTGGCCGGTGCCGCGCACGGTGGCGGCCGTCGCGCTGTCCGCGCCTCCGGGCGGCCCGGCGCCCCGCCTCGTCCTGCCGGCGGACGTTCTCGTCGGCCTTCATCTGGACGACCCGTGCCTGGTCGTCCCGGACCCGGACGGCCCGGGGCGCCGCCGCGCGCTGGACGCCGCGCTGGCCGGCTGGGTCGCGGCGGTCGGCCCGTCCGTCCCGGTGGGCCGCGGCGCCCGGTCGCTGCTGCTGGCGCGCCGGGTGCTGGCGCTGGCGCGCGACGGCGTCATCGAGGCGCCGTCGCCGATCACGGCCGCCGACCACATCCCCGTCGCGATGCTCGACCGGTCGCCGGAACTGGCGTCCCTGCTCGTGGACCGGAAGCTTCGCCCGCTCCTGCGCTCCCCGCGCGTCCAGGCTCGGGAGAAGCTGGCCGAGACGTTCCTGGCCTGTATCGAGAACGACTTCAGTGCGACCGAGGTCGCGGCCCGGATGAACGTGCACGCCCAGACCGTCCGCTACCGCCTGCGCCAGCTCGAGGCCCTGTTCGGCGACGACCTGCACGACCCGGCCCAGCGCCTGGAGTTCCACCTCGCCCTGCGCGCCTGGATCGCTCCGCACGCCGACGACGGCCACATGCTGTCCTGAAATACGGGATGCTGGTGCTGTATGGCGGGACGGTGTAGCCTGGGCGGGCTCGTTCAAGGAGGTCAGTGCGAACCGGCGGTCTTGTGGTCGTGGATGATCCGCATGGCGGTCCCGTGGTCGTGGGCGGCGATGGCGTCGACCAGGGCGGTGTGCAGCGCGTGGCGTTCCCTCAGGTAGGGGGTGAGGGGGCGTTCGCCGTCGGGCCGGACGGACCGGGTGTGGGCCTCGATGAGGTCCAGCAGGCTCGCGTACAGCGAGCGCAGCAGGACGTGCGGGCTGACCGCGGCGATGCGGGCGTGCAGCCGCCAGTTCGCGTGGACGAACGCGGTGGCGTCCTCGGCGTCGGCGGCCCGCCCCATGTCGGCGCAGATCTCGCGCATCTCGCCGATGTCGGCGCGGGACGCGTGCCAGAGCGCGTCCTCGATCAGCAGCGGGTCGAGGGCGTCGCGGATCCGGATGGCCTCGGCGACGGAGGTCCGCTCGGCGTCGAGGGCCAGCATCGAGTTGCCGAGCCGCACCATCGGGGACTGCTCGGCGGCGAACAGGCCGCCGCCGGGACCGGGCCGGACCGCGACCAGGCCGCGGGCCTGCAGCAGGCGGAGCGCCTCGTTGAAGGTGCTGACCGAGACGCCGCACAGGGCGCGCAGGTCGCCCTTGGTGCCGAGCCGGGCGCCCGGTTCGGCCGCGCGGACGAGTTCGGCGATGCGGTCGGCGGCCTGCTCTGCGCGGCCGGTGCCGGCCGCCCCGTCGGCGTGTACGGGCACCCGTTCCTCCTCTGCTGAATTCGTCATGCACATTAGCAGGCCGATCTCTTGACGCCCGATGGGACCTGGATGCATTATCGCCCTAATCATCATGCTGAATTAGGAGTGCGGATGCGGATCGGGAACCTCGGCGGGCGGCTGGTCATGGTGCGCGACGGCCGGGCCGTGGACGTCGAACGGGCGAGCGGCGGCCGGTTCGCGGCCGACCCGCAGGCCGTCTACGGCGACTGGGACGCCTTCCGCGACTGGGCCGCGTCGGCCGAGCCGCCCGGCGGCGCCGCCTTCGACCCGGCCGAGCTAGGGGCGCCGGTGCCGGCGCCGCGGCAGGTCTTCGCGATCGGGCTGAACTACCGCGAGCACGCCGCCGAGTCCGGCTTCGACGTGCCCGAGGGGCTGCCGCCGGTGTTCACGAAGTTCGCTACCAGCATCACCGGTCCGGTCACCGAGGTGACGCTGCCGCCGGGCGGCCACACCGACTGGGAGGTCGAGCTGGTCGCCGTGATCGGCCGGCCCGCGCGCGACGTCGCCGAGGACGACGCCTGGGACCACGTGGCCGGGCTCACGGTCGGCCAGGACATCTCCGAGCGGGTGACGCAGCTGGCCGGGCCCGCCCCGCAGTTCAGCCTGGGCAAGTCGTTCCCCGGCTTCGCCCCGACCGGCCCGTGGGTCGTCACGCCCGACGAGTTCGACGACCCCGACGACCTGGAGCTGACCGCGGCGATCAACGGCGAGGAGGTGCAGAAGGGCCGCACCCGCGAGCTGATCTTCTCGGTTCCGCTGCTGGTCGCGCGGCTGTCGGCGGTGCTGCCGCTGCTGCCCGGCGACCTGGTCTTCACCGGCACCCCCGCTGGCGTCGGGCTCGGCCGCGACCCGCAGCGCTGGCTCGCCCCGGGCGACGAGCTCGTCAGCCGCGTCGAGGGCATCGGCGAGCTGCGCCAGCGGTTCGCCTCCGCCTGACCGCCTCAGGCTCCCACCCCATCCAGCAGAGGAGACGCCATGCCCCTGCATCGCCTGATCTCGGTCGCCATCGGAGTCCCCAACGTCGCGGAGACCGCGGACTACTACACCGAATTCGGGTTGCGGCCCGACACCGGAGGCTGGTTCGGGACCCGTGACGGCGGGCGCCAGCTGCGCATCGTGCCGAGCCCGGTCCGTCGGCTCGTCGAGATGCGCGTCGGCGCCGACTCGCCCGACGACCTGGGCGCGGCGGCCGCCCGCCTGGACCGGCTCGGCGCGTCCTGCGACCGGTCCGCCACGACCCTCACCGCGGTGGAGCCCGTCACGGGCGTGCGGACCGTGGTGGAGGTGGCGCCCCGGCTGCTGCAGGAGCCCGTCCCGCCGACCCCCTACAACGGGCCCGGACGGTTCGAGCGGACCGGCACCCGCGCGCCGGGCGTCCTGCGCGCGGACCCGGTCCGGCCGCGCAAGCTCGGCCACGCGGTGCTGGCCACCACCGACTTCGCCGCGACCACCGCGTTCTTCCGCGACGGCATCGGCTTCCGCACCAGCGACATCATCAAGGACGCCGGCGTCTTCCTCCGCTGCTCCACCGACCACCACAACCTGCTGGTGCTGGCCGCCCCCGTCTGCTTCCTGCACCACACCTCCTGGCAGGTCGACGACATCGACGAGGTCGGACGGGGCGCGTCGGCGATGCTGGAGGGCCACCCCGAACGCCACGTGTGGGGCCTCGGCCGCCACCACGCGGGGTCCAACTTCTTCTGGTACCTCAAGGACCCGGCCGGCAACTTCTCCGAGTACTACTCCGACCTCGACTGCATCCTCGACGACCAGCTCTGGACGCCCGAGACCCTCGAAGGCGCCAAGGGGCTGTTCAACTGGGGCCCGCCGCCGCCCCCGTCCTTCCTGCACCCCGACGACCTCGCCGACCTCATGACGGGCGCCCATGGCGCGGGGCGGTGACCGCGTGACCGGCGGATCCGCGCACCGGGTTCCGGTGCTCATCGCCGGCGGCGGCCCGGTGGGCCTGGCGGCCGCTCTGGAGCTCGCCCACCACGGCGTCCCGTCGCTGGTGGTCGAACCCCGCGAGGAGGTGTCGTGGCTGCGGCCGCGCGCCAAGACGACCTCGGCCCGCACGATGGAGCTGTTCCGCCGCTGGGGCCTCGCCGGCGCCGTGCGCGAACGGGCGGCCCTGCCGGTGGCCTGGTCCGACCAGGCCGTCTTCACCACCGGGCTGCTCGGCCGCGAGATCACCCGCTTCCACGGCTGCTTCGGCCTCGACCTCGCCGGGGACGACCTGGTCGCCGAACCCGGGCAGCAGATCCCGCAGCCGGCGGTCGAGCAGGTGCTGCGCGAGGCGGTCGCCCGCTCGCGGCACGCCCGGCTCGTCACCGGCCGCACCGTCCGCGCCGTCCACGAGGACGACGACGGCGTCACCGCGACCGTGACCGCGCCCGACGGCACCGCCGACCGGATCCGTGCCGCGTACCTGATCGGCGCGGACGGCGCGTGGAGCACCGTCCGGGAGGCCATCGGCGTCGCCTACGAGGGCGCCGCCGACGAGCGCCCCAACTTCAACATCGTCTTCCGCGCGCCCGGCCTCGCCGAACGCGTCCCGCACGGGCCCGCGGTGCACTACTGGGTGCTGCACCCGAGCCGTCCCGGGCTGGTCGGCCGGCTCGACCTGCGCGACACCTGGTGGTGCATCGCGCAGGGCGTCACCCAGGAGGAGGGCGAGGCCGATCCGCTCGCGCTCGTCCGCGGGCTGGTCGGAGCCGACATCGACGCCGCGATCGTCGCGACCGACCCGTGGAAGGCCAAGATGCTGCTGGCCACGGCGTACGGCACCCGGAGGATCTTCCTCGCCGGCGACGCGGCGCACCTGAACCCGCCGTGGGGCGGGCACGGCTTCAACACCGGCGTCGGCGACGCGGTCAACCTCGGCTGGAAGCTGGCCGCCGTCCTGTCCGGGTGGGCGCCGGAGACGCTGCTGCGCAGCTACGAGCTCGAACGCCGGCCCGTCGCCGCGCGGACGATCGCCGAGGCCGCCCGCAACATGGCGACCCTCGCCCCCGAACTCGCCGACCCGCGGCTGGCCGGCACCGACGCCGAGTTCGCCGCCGCCCGGCCCGCGGTCGCCGAGGCCGTCCAGCGCACCAAGCACGGCGAGTTCCACAGCCTCGACCTGGTGCTCGGCTACACCTACCAGGGCTCACCGATCGTGGCCGGGGACGCGGGCGGGCGGCTCCCGCACCGCTGGCTCGCCCCCGGCGACTCCCTCTACGACCGCCTCGGACGCGGATTCACCCTGATCGCCGCCCCGTCCGCCACCGGCGCCCCGGCCTTCGCCAAGGCGGCCGCCGACCACGGCGTCCCCCTCGAGATCGTCGGCGACCCGCAGGCCGCGGGCCTCCGGCTCGTCCGGCCCGACCAGCACGTCGCCTGGACCGGTGACGACCCCGCCTCCGCGCCGGAGATCCTCCGGCGGGCGGTGGGCCACCTCGACTGACGCGCCCCGAAACGCACCGACGCGCCCGGCCCGCGGCCGCGCGCTCCGCGAGTGCTCCGTTCGGTCGCTCCTGCGCCGTCCCTTCCGAACCTCGCGCGACTTCCGAACCCCGCGCGACCCACCCCTGCGTAAGGAGATCCGATGTCCCCCACCCCAGAGCGCGCCGGCGGACGGCAGGCCGGCGTCCTCGCCCTCGCCTGCCTCATCCTCTTCGTGGACGGCTACGACGTGTTCGCCATCGGCACCGTCGGGCCGAGCCTGATGCAGTACCGGCCGTGGGGCGCCACCCACGACACCCTCGGGATGCTCGGCAGCGTCACCGCGCTCGGCATGCCGTTCGGATCGGTCCTCGCGGGCTGGGCCGCCGACCGCCGCGGCCGCCGCCTCCCGCTGACCGTCGCCGTCGTCTGGATCTCGGCGTCGATGGCGGCGGCGACCTTCGTGCCGTCGCTCGGCCTGTTCGCCGCCGCGCGGTTCTGCACCGGCGTCGGCATCGGCGCGCTCGCCCCGCTGGTCAGCGCCTACGTCACCGACACCGCGCCGCCCCGGCGGCGGACGCTGCACCTCACGATCGCGCTCGGCGCCATGGGGATCGGCGGCACCGCGTCGGCCCTGCTCGGCCGTCTGCTGCTGCCGGGCGTGCACTTCCAGTGGCTGTTCCTGTTCGGCGCTCTGCCGATCCTGCTCGTCCCGGCGATCCTGCGGATGGTCCCGGACGGTCCGGTCGGGCAGCACGGTGCCGTCGAGCAGGCCGGTCCGGTCGGGCAGGCCGGCCGGCGGCGGGGCCTGGATCGCCTGGCCGAGCTGTTCACCCCGGGCGGCCGGCGCGCCACCGTCCTGTTCTGGTGCGCCTCCTTCATGAGCATGGCGCTGGTCTACAGCACCACGGCCTGGCTGCCCGCGGTGATGATGAAGTCGGGCTACGACCTCGGCTCGTCGCTGGAGTTCACCATCGCCTTCACCATCGGCGCGACCGCGGGCGGCCTCGGCGGTTCCGTGATCGCCGACCGCGGCCACCTCAAGACCGTCACCTTCACCGGCTTCGTGCTGGCGGCGGTGGCGCTGTTCGTCCTCAGCACCCCGCAGCCGCATGTCCTGCTCCTGCTGGTCTCGGCGCTGGCCGGGCTCGGCACGCTGGGCGGCCAGAACATGGTGATCGCCTGCATGACGGCGTTCTACCCGGCCCGGTCGCGCGGCACGGGGCTCGGGTTCGGCCTCGGCTTCGGACGGCTCGGAGCGATCGCGGGCCCGTCCTACGTCGCGGTGGCGACCGACCTGTTCACCTCGTCGAAGGCGGGCTTCTTCGCCTTCATGGTCCCGGCGGTCCTCGGCGCCGCCGTGATCGCGGCGCTGCCCCGCGTCCTGGGGCCGGCGCCGGAGACGCGGGCCGCCGGCCAGGAGGCCGCGCCCGTCGTCCCCTGACCTGG
>NZ_JBEPCJ010000090.1:0-45957 GCF_040299565.1 Spirillospora sp. NPDC000708 | reverse complement strand
GAAGGCGACGACTTCGCGCCCGTGACCGGCCAGACCTACCGGCGCGTCTGGGGCAAGGCGCGCAAGAACGCTCTGAGCGGCTCTGAGCGGGCCTCCCGGCTGGCTGAGCGGCCGTATGACCTGCGGCACGGAAACGCCTCCCTGCTGCTCAACTCCGGCGTTCCGGCAACCGAGGTCGCCCGGCGGCTGGGGCACTCGGTCCAGATGCTCTACACCACATACGCGCACTGGTTCGACGGCATGGAGCAAGCCGCGAACGCTGCCGTTGACGCTGCCCTCGCGGACGGCGACACGCTGACCTGCGAAAACTCCGACAGCGGGCCAGCTACGGGCCAAAAGGGCAGGGGCGGCGGCTCATGACCGCGTATCCGCTGGTCGCAGCCATGATCGCGGCACCTTGAACGTTCACCACAGAATCCTGTTCTGGTTCCGTCCGCCACCGTCGGCGGCCACGCTGAGACCCCGGGCGCGGCAGGGGGCCGCGCCCGCGGAACGGGGGAGGCGGGCCCATGGGCGGGCGGTTCGTGCTGGAGGTCCCGGCGTCGGTGACCACGCGGTTCCTGGTGGCGACCCAGGAGAGGACGCTCCCCGGGCCCGGCCGCCTCCCGGACTCCCTCGGCGGCGGAGCGCTCGCGCGCGAGGCCGCCGCGATGCTCGCGTCCGCCGTCCTCGCCGTCGAACCCGTCACGCGCCCGTCCGCCGACCTGAAGGCCCGCTTCCACCGGCTCGCCGCACCGCACGGCCGGCTCGGGACGGTCGTCGCCGCCCGCCGGCACATCGCGGTCACCGCCGAGGGCCCGCCCGCGGGGCAGCCGCGGTCCGCGCAGGCCGCCCGGCTCGCCGCCCGCGCCCTCGCCGCGGACGTCGGCGGCACCGTCGCCGACCTGGACTCCCGCCAGATCCTTCCCGGCACGCCACCGGACGCGGAACCGGACGTGGAACCGGAGCGGTTCGCCCTCGGCCGCGGCTGGGTGTCGGTCTTCGTCACGCTCGACCCCGGCGACGGCGTCCGCGCCCGCATCGACACGGCAGGCCTGCACCGCTTCGGCCTGCCGGAGGTCGCCGCGCGGCACGTGCCGTACGCGAGCGTCCTCGCGGCCGCCCACCTCGTCCGCGGGCTGGCCTGGCAGCTGGTCGCCGAGCAGACCGCGTGGCTCGGCCGGGGCCACCGCGACCGCACCCGCGCCACCCGCCGGGAACGCGCCGTGTCCGCCGCCGACGTGCTGCGCTACTGGGGCGCCGGGCCGCCCGCCCTCGCTCCCGGCGCCGCGGAGGCCGTCGCCGTCCGCCTCGGCTGGACCGGCACCGACTGCCCCGACTGCGCCGCCGCCATCGAGGCCGTCCCGCCCGTCCGCGTGCCGTCCGGCCCGCCGGTCTCCGGTGCGTACGGCCCGGTCCGGTGCGCGTCGCCCCCGCACGCCGGCCCCGCCGAGGACGCATGGTGGCGCGCGGCGGCGGAGGCGATGCCGAAGATCGCCCGAGCCGCCCCCGCCCCGTCCGGCCGGCCCCGCGCCCTCCGGCACCGGCGGGCGGCCTGAAGCGGGCGGGAAAAACCGTTGCCTTTGCGGGGCGTGCGTCGGCATTCTGATGGAGGCTTCCGGGAAATGCCCGGAAACCGGAGAATTTCCGGAACATTGTCTCGTAGTTCAACGGCAGAACGCCGCACTGTTAATGCGGATATCCAGGTTCGAATCCTGGCGGGACAGCGGCCCGGGGTGGGAGGTGACCCGGTGAACGTGCTCGTCCTGAACGCGTCGTACGAGCCTTTACAAAAGGTCGACCTGCGGCACGCCATCCGCATGCTGGTCCGCGAGGTGGCGGTCGTCGAGGAGGCGGAGGAGGGCCGGACCATCGGCCGCTTCCCGGTGCCGCGGGTGCTGAGGCTCGTCCGGTACGTCGCGATGCGGTGGCGGTACGGCCGCCGGCCGCCGTGGAGCAAGCGCGGCGTCTACCTGCGCGATCGGGGCCGGTGCGGCTACTGCGGGCAGCGCGGCAACACGATCGACCACGTCCACCCGCAGTCGCGCGGCGGCGGGAACACCTGGGAGAACACCGTCCTGGCCTGCGGCCGCTGCAACAACCGCAAGGCGGACCGGACGCCCCGCGAGGCCGGGCTGCGGCTGCGCTGGGAGCCGCGGGCCCCGCGCTGGGAGGACCTCGTCGGGACCTGAGGGGAGGCCGCCGGACCCCGTCCGGCGGCACGGGGGAGGGGCCGGATCGCCTGCGGGCGGTCCGGCCCTCTTCGCCGTCTTCCGTGGTGTCCGCGTCACCCAGTGTGCTTGCCCGAATGTCGGAGGGTTTGTGGTGATTGTGGTAGCGTGCCCGCCAATCTCCGACCCTCTGTTATCCGGGAGTGATCTGTGGCGGCCTTCGGTCCCTTCGGCAGGACGGCGCGCCCGGCCGGCGGGCGCCGGGCGGCGCGGCGGCTCGCGGTGGTCGTCCTCGCGGCCGGGATGTCGGCGGCGCTCCCCCCGGCCGCCGGCGGCGCCGCCCGCGTGCCCGCCGAGCCGAAGAAGGACCTCGCGAAGGAGTACGCGAAGCTCAAGAAGCGCGCGGACACGCTGTCCAAGCAGTACCGCGGCGAGCTGGTCTCCCTCGAGGAGGCCAAGAAGGCCGCCGAGCGGGCGGGCGCCGACGCCGCCCGGGCCGACCGGGAGTACGGCGCGGCAAGGCTCTCCGTCGCCCGCATCGCCTCCACCAGCTACATGACCGGACGGCTCGACGTCATCCCGATCGTCACCTCCGGGGACCCGTCGTCGGCGCTGCGCGACGCGTCGGTGGTCGAGCACATCAGCCAGGACAACGGGCGCCGCGTCGAGAGCCTCGAGCAGCTGAACGCCAAGGCGTCGCAGTCGCACCGGGCGGCGCAGGCGAAGCTGGACGAGGTGCGCAAGGAGATCGACGACCTGGAGGGCCAGCGCGCCCGCGTCAAGAAGCTGCTCGCCAAGTACAAGCCCGAGACGCCGAAGGCCCCGGCGGGCGGCGGGAAGCCCGACGGCGTCTCCGGGAGCAAGTCGCCGATCGTGGGCAACTCCATGACCGCGCGGATGCGGACCGCCCTGCTGGCGATCGACGGGAAGTTCGGGCCGTTCCCCACCATCGGCTGCTCGCGCCCCGGCGACCCGCAGGACCACGGCTCCGGCACCGCCTGCGACTTCATGGAGAGCACCGGCGGGAAGATGCCGAGCGCGTCCGCCCAGGCGCACGGCGACCGCGTCGCCCAGTACGTGATCGACAACGCGTCCCGGCTCGGCATCAAGTACGTCATCTGGCGGCAGCGCATCTACGACATGCGCGGCAGCGGCGGATGGCGCCAGATGGAGGACCGCGGCAGCGTCACCCAGAACCACTACGACCACGTCCACGTGTCCGTGCTGTGACACGCTCACCGCATGGGCTATGACGTCGAGGAGCCGTACGGGCCGCTGATCGAGACGACGATCCGGGTGGCGACCTGGAACGTCTGGGACCGCTACGGCCCCTACCGGGAGCGCGAGGCGGCGATCATCGCGGCTCTCCGCGAAGCGGCGCCCGACGTGCTCGTCCTCGTCGAGGCGTGGGAGGACGGGGACGACTCGCTCGCGGCGCGCCTCGGCGAGCCGCTCGGCCTCCCGCACGCGGTCTTCGGCGGATCCGGCTCCGGGGCCGTGCCGGGCGCCCGCTCGGGGGTCGCGGTCCTGTCGCGCTGGCCGCAGGAGCGGACGGGCGAGCGCCCGCTCGGCGACCCGGGCGGCACCGACGGCGGCCTCACCGTCTCGGCCGAGGTCCGGGGACCGCGCGGTCCCGTCCACGTGTTCGGCGTCGCGCTGGGCTACAAGCTCGGGCACAGCGGGCAGCGGCAGGAGCAGGTCCGCGACCTCGCCGCGTACGTGCGCGAGACGGCGGGACGCGACGCGCCGGCGGTGGTCGCGGGCGACTTCAACGCCGACCCCGGCTCGGACGAGATCCGCATGCTCACCGGCCGCGCCGCCGTGGGCGCGCCCGGCGTCGTCTTCTACGACGCGTGGGAGACGGCGGGCGACGGAACGCCCGGCCACACCTGGAGCAATGCCAACCCCTGGACGCGGCCCGTCCTGTGGCCGGACCGCCGTATCGACCACATCTTCTCGGCGTGGCCCCGCGCGGGCGGCGCGGGCCATCCGGTGCACTGCGCGCTGCTGGGCGTCGAACCGGTGGACGGCGTCGTCGCGTCCGACCACTACGGCGTGCTGGCCGACCTCCGCTACTGACCGGCCGTCACTCCGGGCGGGTGCCGACGACGGCGCCCTCGTCGGCCGACCGGAGGGCGGCCTCGATGACCTCCAGCCCCGTGATCGCGTCGGCGAGGGTGACCGGCGGGGGCGCCTCGCCGCGCAGCGTGCGCGCCACCGCCGCGTAGAACTCGTGGTAGGCGCCGGGGGCGGTCGGCTCCGGGCGCTCGTCGCCGGGCGTGCCGACCAGGCCGTACGACTCGGGCGGCGCGATGCCGTAGCCGGGGTCCTTCGGCGTGAGGCCGGCGCGCAGCGCCTCCTCCTGCCCGTCCATCCCGCTCACCGTGTACGCGGCGCGGTCGCCGAGGACGCGGAACCGCGGCCCGAGCTGCGCGGCGGTCGCGCTCATCCAGAGGTGGGAGCGGGTCCCGCCGCGGTGCTCCAGCGCCACGAACACGTCGTCGGGCGCCGCGGCGCCGCGCCGCCGCGTGTCGATCTCGGCGTAGACCCGGTCGGGGCGGCCGAACAGCGCGACCGCCTGGTCGATCAGGTGGGAGCCGAGGTCGTAGAGGATGCCGCCGGCGTCGCGCGGGTCCGCGCTCTCCTTCCAGCCGGACCTCACCTCGGGCCGCCACCGCTCGAACCGGGACTCGAACCGCAGCAGCCCGCCGAGCGCGCCGGAGCCGGCCAGCCGCAGCACGGTCCGGTAGTCGCCGTCCCAGCGCCGGTTGTGGAACGGGATCACCGGCAGCCCCCGGACGGCGCTCAGCGCGGCGAGGGACCGGGCGTCCGCCGCCGTCGCCGCGACCGGCTTGTCCACGACGACCGGGAGCCCCGAGGTCAGCGCGGTGCGGGCGAGCGGGACGTGCTGCCGGTTCGGGGCGGCGACCACCACCAGGTCGTAGCCGCCGGACGCCTCCCACAGCCGGTCCGGGCTGGCGAGGACGGTCGTCTCCGGGTAGCGCTCGGCGACGGCCCGCTGCCGCTCCGGGTTCCCCGTGACGACCGCGGCGAGCCGCATCCCCGGCACCGAGGAGATCAGGGGAGCGTGGAACACCGAGCCCCCGGTGCCGTATCCGATCAGCGCTGCACGCAGGTCCATGCGACGATCATTGCCGATGCGGTCCCGGCCGCGGGGCGCCGGGGTGCCGGCCGGCCGGTGCGGGCGGGACGCGGCCGGGCCGGGCCACGTAGGCTTTTGCCCGGGGATGTCATGGGATGAGGGGGACGCGTTGTCCAAACCAGTGCTGCTGACCGTCGACGACGATCCGGGCGTGTCCCGGGCGGTCGCGCGGGACCTGCGCCGCCGGTACGCCGAGTCGTACCGGATCGTCCGCGCCGAGTCGGGGCGGCAGGCCCTGGAGGCGCTGAGCGAGCTGCGGCTGCGCGGCGACGACACGGCGGTCCTGCTCGCCGACCACCGGATGCCCGAGATGAACGGCGTGGAGTTCCTCGAGCGCGCCATGGACCTGTTCCCGTACGCGCGCCGGGTCCTGCTGACCGCCTACGCCGACACCGACGCCGCGATCCGCGCGATCAACGTCGTCGACCTCGACCACTACCTGCTGAAGCCATGGAACCCGCCGGAGGAGAGGTTCTACCCGGTGATCGACGCGCAGCTGGACGCGTGGCGGCGCACCGACCGGTCCCGGCCCGCCGAGCTGCGGGTCGTCGGGCACCGCTGGTCGGCCCGCTGCTACGAGGTCCGCGACTTCCTGGCCCGCCACCAGGCGCCCTACACCTGGCTGATGGACACCGACCCGGAGGGCGCGGAGCTGATCGCGGCGGCGGGGTCGCCGGAGCTGCCGCTGGTGGTGACGGCCGGCGGGGAGACGCTGTGCGCGCCGTCGGACGCGGAGCTGGCGTCGGTGATCGGGCTGCCGAGCACCCCGTCCACCGGGTTCTACGACCTGATCGTGGTGGGCGGCGGGCCGTCCGGGCTCGGCGCCGCGGTGTACGGGGCGTCCGAGGGGCTGAAGACCGTCGTGGTGGAGCGGCGGGCGCTCGGCGGGCAGGCCGGGCAGAGCTCCCGGATCGAGAACTACCTCGGCTTCCCCGACGGGGTGACCGGCCAGCAGCTCGCCGACCGGGCGCGCCGGCAGGCCGACCGGTTCGGCGCCGAGCTGCTGCAGGCGGGGGAGGTCGTCGGGCTGGAGGCGCGCGGCACGGCCCGGGTGGCGCGGCTGGCCGACGGCACGGAGATCGCGGCGCACGCCGTCATCCTCGCCAGCGGCGTGTCGTACCGGCGGCTGAACGCCGAGGGCGTGGACGACTTCGTCGGGCGCGGCGTGTACTACGGCGCGGCGCTCACCGAGGCGCCGTCGTGCGCGGACGAGGAGGTCGCCGTCGTCGGCGGCGCCAACTCCGCCGGCCAGGCGGCCGTGCACCTGGCCAAGTACGCCAAGACGGTGCACATCATCGTCCGGGCCGACGGCCTGGAGAAGTCGATGTCGCACTACCTGATCGAGCAGATCGAGCAGACGCCCAACATCGAGGTCCACACCGGCAAGACGGTCTGCGCCGCCGAGGGCGCCGACCGGCTCGAGCGCCTCACGTTCGCGTGGCCGGGCGGGAAGAAGACCATCGACGCCCACTGGCTGTTCGTGTTCATCGGCGCCGAGCCGGGCACGGACTGGCTGGACGGCTTCGTCGAGCGCGACGCGCGCGGGTACGTCGTCACCGGCCCCGACCTGGTCGCCGGCGGGCGCCGCCCGGCCGGGTGGCCGCTGGCCCGCCAGCCGTACCACCTGGAGACCAGCGTCCCCGGCGTGTTCGCGGCGGGGGACGTCCGCTCGGAGTCGATGAAGCGCGTGGCGTCCGCCGTGGGCGACGGCGCCATGGCCGTGGCGCTCGTCCACCGCTATCTGGAACAGGCATGAGCGAAGCGAACCGGGGGGTGCGGGGGGTCGTCCCCCCGCAAGTGACAGGCGTGAGCCCTCGGAGGAGGCAGGCATGACCATGACCGCATCGCCGGAGGAGCTCCGGTCGCTGTTCCTCTTCGAGGACCTCGACGACGAGAAGCTCGAATGGCTGTCGGCCTGCGGCACCGTCGCCGAGATCCCCGCCGACGGGGTGATCTGCGCGCAGGGAGATCCGGCCGAGTTCCTGTACGTGCTGCTGGAGGGCGAGATGGTGATGAGCCAGCTCGTCCGGGACCACAGCGTCGAGACGAGCCGGACGTCGCGTCCCGGCACCTACGGCGGCGCCGTCCAGGCGTACCTGGACGACCAGATCGAGCAGAAGTACCAGCACACGCTCCGGGCGACGCGCCCGTCGCGGGTGTTCGTGCTGCCGGCCCGCAAGTTCAGCAAGGCCGTCCGCAAGTGGTTCCCGATGGCCACGCACCTGCTGGCCGGGATCTTCTTCGGGATGACGAACCTGCGGCGGTCCGTCGACCAGCGGGAGCGGCTCACCGCGCTCGGCACGATCACCGCGGGCCTCACCCACGAGCTGAACAACCCGGCGGCGGCCGCGGCGCGGGCCAGCGCCGAGCTCGGCGACCGGCTGCTCGCGGCGCAGAAGAGCCTCGCCGACCTCGCCGCGCAGGGCGCCGACTGCACGCGGCTGGCGGCGCTCGTGGCGCTGCGGCCCACGCTGCCCGCGGCGCCGGGCGCGCGGCGCAGCCCGCTGGAGGTCAGCGACGCCGAGGACGAGCTGGGCGACTGGCTGGAGGAGCACGGCGTCGCGGACGCCTGGGACCTGGCGCCCGGCCTCGTGTCCGCCGGGGTCGGGGTGGAGCAGGCCGAGGAGGTCGCGGAGGCGGCCGGCGAGCACCTGCCCTCGGCGATCCGGTGGCTGGCGGAGGTGATGGAGGTCGGGCAGCTCCAGGCGGAGATCTCCGAGGCGATGGACCGGATCACCGCGCTGCTGGACTCCGCGCGCCAGTACTCGCAGCTGGACCGGGCCGCCTACCAGCGGGTCGACCTGCGCGAGCTGCTGAACAGCACGCTGACGATGCTCAAGCGCAAGTTCGGGCCGGGGGTGACGGTCAAGACCGTCTACGACGAGTCGCTGCCGCCCGTCCCGGTGTACGCGGCGGAGCTGAACCAGGTATGGACGAACCTGATCGTGAACGCGCTGTACGCGATGGACGGCCAGGGCACGCTCACCATCCGGACGTCCCGGGTGAACGACCAGGCGATGGTGGAGATCGCCGACACCGGCTGCGGGATCCCCGAGGAGGACATCGACCGGATCTTCACGCCGTTCTTCACCACCAAGCCGGTGGGGCAGGGGACGGGCCTCGGGCTCGACATCTCCTGGCGGATCGTCGCCGACCGGCACGGCGGCGACATCAAGGTGGAGTCGCTGCCGGGCGACACCCGCTTCCAGGTGCTGCTGCCGCTGGCCGAGGCGTCCCGCAACGGGGACTGACGCCGCGCGTCCAGTCACATTCCGGCGGGGTGGCGCGCTCCTTTTCGTCGATGAGGGACAAGCGTCCGCCTCCCCTCGGGTGATGTGATCGGCGTACGGGCTCACACCGGGGTCGGCCCGGCGGACCCTCCCTCCGCCGGGCCGAACGCCCCCGTACCGCGGTGCCCTCTCGCGGTGCCCGTCCCGCGACGCCCGTGCCGGCACCCGCTCCCGCGCTGACCCCTTTCGGGGGCGGGTCAGTACGACTGGAGTTCGAGCAGGTTGCCGCCGGGGTCGCGCAGGTGCGCGGTCCGCAGCCCGGGCCCCCACTCCGGACGGTCCGCCGGCGCGGCCACCACCCGCCCGCCGAGCCCGGCCAGGGCGGCGGCGGCCTTCTCGACGTCGTCGACGCGGAACACCAGCATCGAGCCGTCCTGCCCGGACGGGGCGGGCAGGTCCGCGGTGCCCACCGCCTCGGCCATGCGGGCGCGCCCCATCAGGACCAGGACGCACTCGTCCTCGTGATCCCAGTTGGCGTACTGCGCGGCGGGGAGCATCTTGACGGGCCGGATGCCGAGCAGCTCGTCCAGCGCCGCGGTGTAGAACCGGGCGCAGGCGTCGAAGTCGTCCACCAGCAGGCGCGGGTAGAGCGCGTCCATGCCGCCTCCAATTCATGGGTGTTCACCAATGATGGGGGTAACCCTACAATAGGGGGATGGACGACACCGCGGGCCCGCTGCCGCCCCGCCTGCTCGCGATCACCACGTTCGTGCTGGCGCAGGTGGGCCGGACCGGCCGGGTCCGGATGGGCCGGATGATGGACGAGCACGGCCTCGGCCTGTGGCACTTCGCCGTGCTGTCCGCGCTGGACGACGCGGCCCCGGCCTCCCAGCGGGAGCTGGGCGCGCGGCTGCGCATCGACCCGAGCGACCTGGTCGAGGTGGTCGGCCGGCTGGAGGCGGCCGGGTTCGTCCGGCGCGAGCGCGACCCGTCCGACCGGCGCCGCTACGTGGTCGAGCCGACCGCCGAGGGCCGGGCGGAGCTGGACGCGATCGGCCGCCGCGCCGTCGAGCTGGACGCCGACCTCCTGGCCCCGCTGCCCGCCGCGGACCGGGCCGAGTTCGCGCGCATGGCGCGCGTGCTGCTGGCCCACCACGACCCGAGGGCCCGCTGACGCCCGGCGCCGCGGGGCCGCAGCGCCGGGCGAGGGAGCGCGCTAGTGCTCGACCGTGAGGACGATCTTGCCGAACTGGGTGTTGGACTCCAGATGGCGGTGGGCCGCGACGACGTCGGTCAGGTCGAAGGTGCGGTCGATCACGGGGGAGAGGGAGCCGGAGCGCAGGCCCGCGTTGATGAAGTGCTTCGCGCGGCGCAGCCGGGGCTCGCTGTCGACGGTGAGTTCGGTGAAGGCGTAGGTCCGGATGGTGCGGCCCCGGAAGTCGGGGGCGATGGGCATCGGCGCGGGGGTGGGGTCCAGCCAGCCGTAGAACAGGAGGGTGCCGTCCGGGGCGACCGCCTGGACGAGGGTGTCGACCGCCGGGCCCATGACGGCGTCGATGGCCAGGTCCACTTCGCGGCCGCCGGTGGCGGCGTCGATCTCCTTGAGGAGGTCCTGCTCCTGGACCGCGATGACGTGGGCGGCGCCGGCGTCGAGCAGCCGCTGCCTTTTGGCGCCGGTGCGGGTGGTGGCGATGGGGACGGCGCCGAGGTGGTTGGCGACCTGGATGGCGGCGAGGCCGACGCTGCTGGAGGCCGCGTTGACGAGCACGGTATCGCCGGGCCTGGTTCCGCCGAACTCGACCAGGAGGCCATAGGCGGTGGTGTAGGCCATCCAGGTGGCGGCCCCGGTCACCGCATCGACGCCGGCGGGCCGGTGCACCAGTGCGTGCGCCGGGAGGACGGCCGACTCCCCGTAGGTCCCGTACTCGGTCATGAGGAAGGTGGGCACGGCGCTGACGGCGTCGCCGGGCGCGAAGCCGTCGACGCCTTCGCCGACGGCCTCCACGACGCCGGCCGCCTCGTAGCCGATCCCGGACCCGGGAAGGTTCGGCTGGTAGACATAGGTGCCGGACCGGAAATTGGCCTCTGCCCGGTTCAGGCCGATCGCGTCGACGCGGACGCGGGCCTCGCCCTTTCCGGGTTCGCCGGGCGCCACCTCCCGCAGCCGGAGCACCTCCGGGCCGCCGAGCTCGTCGAAGAACACTGCCTTGGTCATCACGGATCCCCCTGGTCGGGCCGGCCGCGCCGATGCGAGCCGGGTCATGCCACCGTAGGAGGCCACGTCCGAGACCTTCAATAAGTGATCGTCTGGCAGGACCCAGCGATCGTCTCGGCATCTAGACTTCCGCCATGGACGTCCTCAGCGACACGATCACCGCCATGCACGCCGGACGGCCGCACGCCAACCGCCACGAGCTGCGCGCGCCGTGGGGCATGCGCTTCACCGCCGACAGCGGCGGCGCGTTCCACGTCGTGCTGGAGGGGTCCTGCTGGCTGCTGCCTCCGGACGGCGCCCCGCCGATCCGGCTCGGCGTCGGGGACGTGGCGTTCCTGCACGGGGCCGGCACGCACGGACTGGCCGACCACCCCGGAAGCCCGCTGGTGGACTTCGACATGCGGAGCCCGCAGGCCGGGCCGGAAGGCACCGGCGCTCCCACGATCGTGCTGTGCGGCGCCTACCTGCTGGACGGCAGCAGGGCGCACCCCCTGCTGGCGGAGGTCCCGCCCGTCGTCCACCTGCCCGCCCGGATCGGACGCCATCCCTCGCTGCGCGCGGCCGTCGACCTGCTCGGCGACGAGATGGGGCGGCCGCGCCCCGGAGCGGGGGCCATCGTGCCGGCGCTGCTCGACACGCTGCTGCTCTACATCCTGCGGGCCTGGTTCGAGGAGCGGACCGAGGACCCGGCCGCCACCGGCTGGACGGTGGCGCTCACCGACCCGGCGATCGCCGCGGCCCTCACCGCCATCCACGACGCGCCCGACCGGCCCTGGACGGTGGCCGAACTCGGCGCGCGGGCGGGGCTGTCCCGCGCCGCCTTCGCCAACCGGTTCACCGCCCTGGTCGGGCAGCCGCCCCTGACCTACCTGACCTGGTGGCGCATGACGATCGCGGCGCGGCTGCTGCGCCGCTCCGGCACGCCGCTGCGCGTGGTGGCGCGGCGGGCCGGCTACTCCTCGGACGTCGCCTTCGCCGCCGCGTTCAAGCGCGAGTACGGCATCACCCCCGGCCGCTACCGGACCATGAACGCGCGCCCGCGAGACGGCCGGACCACGGGCGGAGCGTAGGGGCGGACGGGCAGCCGGTGGTCACCGCGCGGCGGGCCGGCTCCGGGAGAAGGTGCGGCGGTAGGTGCGGGGCGGGACGCCGCGGCGCAGCGCGAACTGCTCGCGCAGCACGGCCGCGTCGCGGTAGCCGACCCGGCGGGCGACCTCCCGCACCGGCAGGTCCGTCGTCTCCAGCAGTTCCTCGGCCAGGTCGAGCCGCTGCGCGCGCAGCCACGCGTGAGGCGTCGCGCCGGTCGCGGCCTTGAACCGGCGCGCGAACGACCGGCGGCTCATCAGCGCCCGCGCCGCCAGCTCGTCCACCGGCAGCCGCCGGTCCAGGTTGCCGCGCGCCCACGCGATCACGTCGGCCAGCCGCCGGTCGTCCCCGTCGGACGGGACGGGCGCGTCGATGTACTGGGCCTGGCCGCCGTCCCGGTGCGGCGGAGTCACGAGGTCGCGGGCCACCCGGTTGGCGAGGGCCGCGCCGTGGTCCCGGCGCAGCAGGTGGAGGCAGAGGTCCAGGCCCGCCGCCGCCCCCGCCCCGGTCGCGACCGCGCCGTGGTCGATGTAGAGGGCGTCCGGGCGGACGGTGACCCGCGGGTGCGCCGCCGCGAGTCCGGCGGCGTGGCGCCAGTGCGTCGTGACGTCGAGGCCGTCCGCGAGCCCGGCCGCCGCGAGCAGGAACGTCCCGACGCAGTGGGCCGCGATGGTCGCGCCTCTTCCGCGGGCCTCCCGGAGCGCCTCCACGACGTCCGGGGGCGCGTCGCGGAACCCCGCGCCGGGCAGCAGCAGGACGAGGTCGGCCGAGGCGATCAGCTCGGGGCCGTGGCCGATGTGCGCCTCGAGACCGAGTTCGGTGCGCAGCGGGCCCGGCCGCTCGGCGCAGAGCCCGAGATCGAACGGCGGGACGCCGTCGCGGGGACCGAACACCGAGTTCGCGATCCCGAGGCTCAGCGCGGTGACCCCCTTCGGGGCGTAGGCGGCGATGCGCTGGAACGGGGGCATGCCGCCAGGATGGCACGAAACCCGCGATGGGTGGCAGATGGGCCACTTCTCCGCGCCGAGGTCGCGGGACAGGCTGGTCGTCATGATCGAGCAGAGCAGCGAGCGGAGCGGCGGCCGCGTCCGGCGCGACGACGGGATCGTTCTGGTGACGGGGGCCACGGGGAAGCAGGGCGGCGCGGCCGTCCGGCACCTCCTCGCGGCCGGCCGGCGCGTCCGCGCCCTGACCCGCGACGTGCGCGGCGCCGCCGCACGCGCGCTCGCCGCGGCCGGCGCCGAGGTCGTCGCCGGCGACCTGGACGACCGCGCGTCGCTCGACGCCGCGGCGGCCGGCGTCCACGGCGTCTTCAGCGTGCAGGCGGGCCTGCTGGGCTCGCCGCCCGTCCCGTTCGACGACGAGGTCCGGCGCGGCATCGCCGTCGCGGACGCCGCCGGCGCGGCGCACCTGGTCTACTCGTCCGTCGCGGGGGCCGAGCGCTCGGCGGGGGTGCCCGCCTTCGAGGCCAAGCTCCGGATCGAGGAGCACATCCGCCGGAAGGGGATCCCGGCGACCGTGCTGCGGCCCGTGTCGTTCATGGAGAACTACCTCGGCGCCGAGGCGATCGCGACGCCGTTCTCCCCGGACGTCCCCGAGCAGCTGATCGCGGTGGACGACATCGGCGCGTTCGCCGCGGCCGCCTTCGCCGACCCCGCCCGGTACCTGGGGGAGACCCTCGCCATCGCGGGCGACGCGCGGACGCCCGGCCGGCTCGCGGCCGCGTTCAGCGAGGCCGCCGGCCGCGAGATCCCGTACGTTCCCGTACCTCTCGACGCGCTGCCGCAGGAGACGGCCGCCGCCGTCGCCCACCTCGACTCACACGGCGGTTACGGAGCCGACATCGCCGCTACCCGGGCCCTGCGCCCCGAGACGAAGGACCTGGCCACCTGGCTGGAAACCGTCGGACGGCGGGCGGCGGCCGCCGACCGCGGTCCGAGCCGGCCTTGACCGCCGCCACGGGCGTCCTAGTCGAACAGGTCGGGCTGCTCGCGGGTGATCTGGTCGTAGAGCGGCTGGTAGTTGATCCAGCCGACGAGGTCGTTGCCGATCTGCTCGTGGGTGAGGACGGCGTTGTCGTGCTCGATCGGGACGACCTGCCCGGCGGCCTTCGCCAGCAGCTGCACCTGGCACGAGCGTTCCATCGTGATGAACCACCAGGCGGCGGCGTCGACCGTGTCGCCGACGGTGAGCAGGCCGTGGTTGCGCAGGATGACGGCCTTGTGGCCGCCGAGGGCGGCGGCGATCCGCTTGCCCTCCTCCAGGTCGGTGACGACGCCGGTGTAGTCGTCGAACAGGCCGTGGTCCTGGTAGAAGGCGCACACGTCCTGCGTGATCGGCTCCAGCTTCTGGCCGAGGGCGGAGATCGCGCGGCCGTACGTGGAGTGGCTGTGCGCGGCGGCGACGACGTCCGGGCGGGCCTGGTGCACCTGGGAGTGGATCGCGAACGCGGCCTCGTTCACCGGGTAGCGGCCCTCGACGACCTGGCCCTGGTGGTTGACGAGGATGAGGTCGCTGACCTTGATGTGCTTGAAGGACATCCCGAACGGGTTGACCCAGAAGTGGTCGGTGCGCTCGGGGTCGCGGGCCGTGATGTGCCCGGCGACGCCCTCCTCGAAGCCGAACTTGCCGAAGATCCGCAGCGCGGCCGCCAGCCGCTCCTTGCGGTGCCGGCGCTCGTCCTCGACGCTGTCGAAGGTCGGCGGCAGCCGGAAGATCAGGTCGGTGGGCAGCTTCTCCAGGAACTGCTCGTCGTCGGACATCGGCGAACTCCTCGGGCTCTGGGCGGGACACCGCCGGGCACTACCGCCAGCGAACACCAGGCGGCGGGCGCCCCGCTAGGGGAGGCGGCCCAAGCGCCGCCCGGCTCGTTGTCCGGACGGGACAACGGCGGGGGACAATGGCGGGATGGAGTCGAGCGAGGGCGACCGGTTCCTGCGGCTGGTGCGCGAGCGCGGCGACGACCCGCGGCTGCTGGAGGGCGCGGTGCGGGCGGCGCGCGGCCGGTCGGAGATGGTGGCGGCGCTGCCCGAGGAGGAGACGCGGCGGCACACCCGCGCGCTGCTGCGCGGCGTCCTCGCCGCGCTGGCGGACGGCGCGCCCGGCGAGGAGCTGCTGGACGCCGCCGGGCGGCTCGGCTCGGACCGGGCCCGGCAGGGCGTGCCGGTCGCGGCGTTCCTGGACGGCTTCCAGGCCGGCCGCGCCCACCTCGTCCGCACGCTCATCGAGGACGGCCGCCGCCAGGGCGTGCCGGACGCGCTGCTGCTGGACGGCGTCAGCCGCATCGACGAGATCAATACCGCTCTCGTCCACCGGATGGTGCACGCCCACCGGGTCGCCGAACTGGAGATGGCCCGGACGACGCGGGAGGGCCGCGTCCAGATGCTGCGGCAGCTCCTGCACGGCGAGGCCGTCCCCGTCCTCGCCCCCCTCGACCCGGAAACCGAGTACCACTGCGTCGTGTCCGACGTCAGCGACCCGGCGGTGGCGGCGGAGCTGGAGGCGCGCCTGGTCGCGGCGGGCCCCGGCCTGTGCGGGCTGGTGGACGGGCGGTTCGCCGCGCTGGTGGCGCGGCTGCCCGCGCCGGGGCCCGTCCGCTCCGGGCCGCTGCTCGTCGCGGCGCCGCCCGCGCGGCCCGGCGGCGTCGCCCCGCTGTACGACCTCGGCCGCCGCGCCCTGCGCGCCGGATCCGCGGCGGGCCTCACCGGGCTGCGGGAGCTGGCCGGCCTCGCGCTGCTCACCGTCACCGAGGCGGAGCCCGAGCTCGGCGGGCTGCTCGCGGACGGGTTGCTCGGCGGCCTCGACCGCGACGACCCGTTCCACCGGGAGCTCGCCGGGACCGCGCTCGCCTACCTCGACCACGGCGGCCGGATCGAGCCGACCGCCGCGGCCCTGCACGTCCACGGCAACACGGTGAAGTACCGGGTGCGGCGGTTCCAGGAGCTGACCGGCCGCGCGCTGCTCGACCCGTCCGGCGGCGCGGCGGTGGAGCGGACGGCGCACTGGTGGTGGGCGCTGCGCCGCTGGCTCGCGGCGCCGGGCGCGTGACCGGCCGTCGGTGCCGGGTGATGGGATGGACGCGGCGCCCCGGGGCGGGGCGTCCCGGAGACAGAACGGGGGAGCAGTGACCGCACCGCGGATCAGCACGGTGATGTGGCCGATGCAGTCCTGGCCGGAGGCCGGCGAGCTGTGGCGCCGCGCCGAGGAGCTCGGGTTCCACCACGCCTGGGTCTACGACCACCTGGCCTGGCGCGGGACGACGCCTTGGTACGACGCCTACACCACGATGGCCGCCGCGGCGGCCGTCACCTCGCGGGTCCGGCTCGGCACGCTGGTCACCTCGCCGAACTTCCGGCACCCGGTGCCGACTGCGCACGCGATCCGGACGATCGACCACGTCAGCGGCGGCCGGCTCACCGTCGGGATCGGCTCCGGCGGGACGAACCGGCGGTCCGACGCCGGCGTCCTCGGCGGCGGCGACTGGACGCCGCGCGAGCGCGCGGACCGGTTCGCCGAATGGGTGGACCTGCTCGACCGGCTGCTGCGCGGCCCCGAGACCACCGGCGAGGGCGCCTACTACAGCGCGCTGGACGTGGTGTCGGACCCCGGCTGCGTCCAGCGGCCCCGGGTCCCGTTCGTGATCGCCGGCGACGGGCCGCGCGGCATGCGGCTCGCCGCCCGGTACGGCTCCGGCTGGGTGACCAGCCCGCACGGCGACGGACGCGAGCCGCTGGACGTGGTCCGCGAGCGGTTGGCCAGGTTCGGCGAGGCGTGCGAGGCGGAGGGCCGCGCTCCGGCCGACCGGATCCTGCTGACCGGGTTCAGCGGCGAGCCGTGGCTCGCGTCGGCCGGCGCGTTCGAAGACCTCGCGGGCCGGTACGCCGAGCTCGGCATCACCGAGATCGCGCTGCACTGGCCGCGTCCGGGCACCCCGTGGGACGCCGACATGAAGGTGTTCGAGGAGGTCGCCACGCAGGGCCGGTGAGTCGGGGGCGCCGGGCTCGAACGGGGCAGGAGAACGAGCGGGAACGGGCCGGGGAATGGGCGGGGACGCGGGCCGGGCCGCCGGGCCCGGCCCGGAAGGCGCCCGGTTAGACTCCTGCGATGCCGTACGTCCTGCTGGCCCTCGCGATCGCCTTCGAGGTCACCGCCACGCTCGCGATGCGCGCCTCGGAGGGGATGACCAGGCTCGGGCCGTCCGTGCTGGTGGTCGCCGGCTACCTGATCTCGTTCGCGTTCATGGCCAAGGCGCTCACCTCGCTGAACGTCGGGCCGGTCTACGCGATCTGGTCGGCGCTCGGCACCATCGGGGCCTTCGCCGGCGGCGTCGTGCTGTTCGGCGAGCAGGTCAGGCCGCTGACGATCGCCGGCGCGGTCATCATCGTCCTCGGCGTCGTCGTGATGAACCTCGGCGGCGGAGTGAGCCGGGGCTAGGCTCCGGCGCGCGCTCCGGGCCTGCGGTGACCGCGCGCCGCGCGCCGGAACGGCGGGTGTACTCCTGGCCGAGCGCGAACAGCAGCCAGGTCAGCGCGGTGGCGTCGTCCACGATCCCGACCGGCAGGAACACGTCCGGGATCAGGTCGACCGGCGACACGATGTACACCACCGCGAGGACCATCGCGACGATCTTGCCGGTGGACGTCCGGTAGTACGCCTGCGCGCCGCCGGCCACCGGGCCGAGGCGCCGCCTGCGGCGCAGCCGCAGGATCCCCGCGACCAGCAGCACCGCTCCGGCGGACAGCGCGACGGCGCCCGCGAGCGTCAGGTCGACGCCGGCGAGGCGTCCGCCGGCGGTGAGGACGGTGATGCCGCCCGCGACGAGCAGCACCGCTCCGAACCAGGCCATCGTGCACCTCCGGGGGGAGTCGTCTGCGGTATTGCCGTTCAGGCGCGTTCCATTCGCCGGGACGCGCGGACGCGGGTCAGGCGGGCTCGGCGGCGGTGGTGGTCCGCTGTTCCTCCAGCATGCCGCCGAGCAGCTGCGACGGCGTGCAGCCCGCCAGCGCGCGGAACTCCCGGTTCAGGTGCGCCTGGTCGTAGTAGCCGCAGGCCGCCGCGGCCTCGGCCGGTCCGAGGCCGCCGTTCGACAGCAGCCCGATGGCGCGCCGGAACCGCAGGACCCGGCCCATCACCTTCGGCGGCAGCCCGGCCTGCTCGGTGAACCGCTGGGTGAGGTGCCGGCGGCTCCAGCCCACCTCCTCGGCGAGCCGCGCGACCCCGACCGCGCCGCCGGTGCCGTCGAGCAGCCGCCACGCCCGCGCGACCTCCGGGGCCGGGACGGGGCCGATCTCCAGCCGGCGCAGCAGGAACGCGTCCATCAGGTCGAACCGGGCCGCCCAGGACGGCGTCTCCGCGAGCCGCTCGACGAGCTCCGCCGCGCCCGCCCCGAGCACGTCCGGCAGCTCGGCGGCCGCGTTGGTGATCCGGGCCATCGGCACGCCGAGCAGCGTGTACGCGCCGAGCGGCGTGACGTCGAGCTGGATGCCGTGCTGCCCGCCCGGGGTGGTGTACTCCCCGTGGCCGTCGTGCAGGCCCGCGACGAACGACCCGTACTCGGTGGCGGCGTCGGACGGCGTCGCCAGCCGCATCGGCGGGCCGAGGTTGACGATGACGACGGCGCCGCGGGTCGGGAGCGTCCGCATCCGGGCCGGGACGGCCACGGGCTCGAAGTACCCCTGGTAGGCGCGCAGCAGGGGGCGCAGCGCGCGGTGCGGCGGCCCGCTCGCCTCCAGCCAGCCCCCCCGGTCGCGGATCACGACCGGCCTGTCGACCATGCCCCCACTACTACCACCGGCCTCCGACATCGCGCCGACGCCCGGCGAGATCGCGACAGCGCCCGGGGACGTCGCGACAGCGCCCGGGGACGTCGCGACGGCGCCCGAGGGCATCGCGACGGCGCGGGGACATCGCCACCGCGCCCAGGCGGGGTCACTCGTACATCTGCCCGCACACCGCGATCCGGGCGAGGTCGCCCCAGGTCATCGTGGTGATCTCGCGGACGTAGGAGCGGGCGGGGGGCTCGCCGGCCGGGGTGGGCACCGGCACCCGCGCGCCGTCCGCCGCGTCCCAGCCGCCGAGGCTCCCGGCGACCGCGCACTCCAGGTACGTCGCCGGGTCGAAGTTGTACCAGCGGGCCGGGGTCGCGCGGGCGCCCGAGCCGGCCGGGCGGGGCGCGTCGACGCCGAACCGCGCCTGCGGCCCCGGCGGGCTGGCGAGGAAGTCCTCCAGGTCGGCGACCTGGGACAGCACGACCCGCTCCCAGTCGGCGTACCCGTCCGGCTCGTCACCGGGCAGCGACAGGTCCTTGGCGCTCCACGCCGGGTCGTAGGGGGCGGGCGGCGTGGTGGACGCGGCGGCGAACATCGCGGCGACGTCGTCGGGTCCGAGGCGCTCGTTGTCGCGCAGCGGAGCCGACACCTTCCACAGCGCGCGCAGGAACGCCGACAGCGACCACGAGGCCGCGCGGGCCTCCTGGCCGAGGTGCAGGAAGATCAGATAGAGGTCGCGGTTGGTCCGGACGGACGGGCCGGGCGGCCCCTCCACCCAGTACGCCTGCTTGTGCGGGACGCCGCACTCCAGGGCCAGGACCTGCGCGAGCGCCGAGACCCGGGAGTCGTGCGCGGCCACATGGAACTTGTTGCCGAGGTCGTCCTGGCGGATGACGTCCCATGTCTGCATCCGGCTCCTCCACGGTCGGCGGTGCGGTACCGAGGGCCCCCGCTCAGAAAGTGTCCCATTCCGGGACCGGACCGCCAGTAGTGGTGATGTCACTTTCCGGACTCGAAGTCGTGACTTTCCGCACATGTCGATCGAGGGTGGGAACGCCTAGGGAGGACGGCCGGAGAGGGCCTTCGGGAGGACGCCGGACGAGGGGGCCGGCGGGCGTTCCCGCGGGCCCCCTCGCGCCGTCGGCTCAGTGCTTCGAGCGGTGGATCACCTGCATCTCGGTGAAGCCGTACAGGCCCCACGGGCCGTTCTCGACGCCGACGCCGCTCCACTTGAAGCCGCCGAACGGCTGGTGCGGCGCGAGCGCGAGGTGGGTGTTCACCCAGGCGGTGCCGCACTCCAGCTCCGCCGCGACCTCCGCGGCGCGGTCGGCGTCGGCGCTCCACACCGAGCCGGACAGCCCGAAGTGCGTGCCGTTCGCGCGGGCGAGCGCCTCGTCCAGGTCGGTGTACTTGATGATCGGCAGCGCGGGGCCGAACTGCTCCTCGTCCACGATCCGGGCGCCGTCGGCGATGTCGGCGAGGATCGTCGGCTCGAAGAAGTAGCCGGGGCCGTCGATCGGCCGGCCGCCGGCCGCCGCGCGGGCGCCGCCGGTGAGGGCGTCCGCGACCAGCTCGCTGACCCGCTCGTACTGCGGCCTGTTGTTGATGGGCCCGTACTGGACGCCCTCCTCCATGCCGTCGCCGACCTTGGCGGCCTTCGCCTGCGCGGCCAGCGCGTCCACCACGTCGCCGTACAGCGCCTCCGGCACGTACACCCGCTTGATCGCCGAGCAGACCTGGCCGTTGTTCTGGAACGCGCCGCCGAACAGCTTCGGCGCGACCGCCGCCGGGTCGGCGTCGTCCAGCAGGATCGCCGGGTCGTTGCCGCCGAGCTCCAGGGTGACCCGCTTGAGGTCCGGGGCGGCGGCCGCGGCGACCCGCTTGCCGGTGGCCACGCTGCCGGTGAAGCTGATCTTGCGGGGCACCTCGTGCGCGGTCATCCAGGCGCCCAGCTCGTCGCCGCCGGTGACGACGTTGAGCACGCCGGGCGGCAGCACGTCGCGCAGCACCTCGCCGAGCTTCAGGCTGGACAGCGGTGTGAAGGGGGACGGCTTGAGCACCATCGTGTTGCCCGCCAGCAGCGCGGGCGCGATCTTCCACACGGCCAGCAGCAGCGGGAAGTTCCACGGGGTGATGGCGGCGACGACGCCCATCGGGCGGCGGACGACCTCGACCACGGCGTTGTCGTCGTCCTGGATGACCTCGCGGGGCAGGTCCAGCTCGGCGAAGTACTTCAGCCACACCCCGGCGCCGACGACCTCCATCGTCGCGTCGGCGAGCGGCTTGCCCTGCTCGAGGGTGAGGATGCGGCCGATCTCCTCGGAGCGGGCGAACATGACGTCGGCCGCGGCCAGCAGCGCCTTGCGCCGGGCCGACTCGTCGCGGCGCCACGCGGGGTAGGCGGCCTGGGCGGCGGCCATCGCCGCGTCCAGCTGCTCGCGGGAGGCGTCGGGCGCCCGCTCGGCCACCTCGCCGGTCGCCGGGTTGATCACTCCGAAGGTGGCGGGCGCGTCCACCGCCGCGCCGTCGATGGTCATCGCGAAGTTCTCGGGCACCGTTGCTCCTCCGCTCGGGTGGGGTGTAACCGAATGACGTTCAGTATTCACCGTGGACCGCCCTCTTGACGAGCGCCCTCTTGACGGGCGCCGCCCGCGGCGGATGATCGGCTCATGCGATCACGTCTCACCGCGGTGTTCGCCCTGAGCCTCGCCCTCGCCGCGTCCGGCGGGGCGCCGGCGGCCGCCGCCACCGCCCACGCGACCACCTCCGCCCGAGCGCCCGGGCTGGAGGATCCCCATCCGTGCGCGGGCCAGCCGGGGTACACCTGCTCGACGCTGACCGTCCCGCTCGACCACCGGGACCCCGCCAAGGGAACGCTCAAGCTCCAGGTGGCCACCGGGGACAACGTGGCCGCGCCCAAGGGAGTCCTGCTGTTCCTGACCGGCGGGCCGGGTCAGCCCGGCGTGCCGTTCATCTCCCGCATGGCCGAGCAGAGGCTCCCGGAACTGGCGAAGAACTACCGCTTCGTCACCATCGACCAGCGCGGCACCGGCGAGTACGGCGCCATCGACTGCCCGAAGCTCCAGGCCGAGGTCGGGAGCAGCGACATCGAGCCGCCCAGCCCCGGCGCCGTCCGCGAATGCGCCTCCGTCCTCGGCGACCGGCGCAGCTACTACACGACCGAGCAGACCGTGGGCGACCTCGACCTGCTGCGCCGCGCGCTCGGCGCCCGCACGATGGTTCTGGACGGCGTCTCCTACGGCACCATGACCGCCGCCAGCTACGCCGTCGCGCACCCCCACAACGTGGGCAAGGTCGTCCTCGACTCGGTGCTGCCGCACGTCGACCCGCAGAACGACGACATGCTGTACCTCACCGGCCTGCGCGCGACGGCGCGCGTGCTCCGCGACGCCTGCGAGACGGCACCGGCCTGCGGGTTCGACCCCGCGCAGGACCTCGCCTGGCTCGCCCGGCACCGCTCCGACCACGTCCTGATCTGGGACATGCTCGTCAGCTACGAGTTCCTCGACCCCACCTACCGGGACCCCGACCCGGGCGGCCTCCCCGCCGGGTCCGGCGACGTCGTCACCGCGCTCCACCAGGCCCGGCACGGCGACCCGGCACGGCTCGACGCGCTGCTCCGGATGATGGACTCGGGCGGCGACCCGGTCACCGGGTACAGCTCCGGGCTGCACATCGCCACCATCTGCGGCGACGGCCACTTCCCGTGGGGCACCTCCGAGGCGCCGCAGGCCGGGCGCGAGGCCGCCCTGCAGCGCGTCCGCCGGACCCTGCCCGCCTCCGCCACCTGGCCGTTCACCGCGGACACCGCCGTGGGCGACGGGTTCGTCCAGGAGTGCCGGAACTGGCCGTGGGCCCGCCACACCGCCGAGCCCGCGCAGGACCGGCTCCCCGCCGTCCCGATCCTGCTCCTGAACGGCGACCGCGACCTGTCGACGCCGCTGGAGTGGGCCCGCGAGGAACTCCGCCGCGCCCCGCTCGGCCGGCTCGTCGTGGTGAAGGGGGCCTCGCACTCCATCCAGAACCGCGAGCGCGGCACGCAGGGCCGCGAGGCCGTCTACCGGTTCCTCAACGGCTGACCACCCGCCCAAGAGCCGACCGGCGCCCCGTTCTCCGAGGCGCCGGTCGGTGTTCTCGTCGCGGGAAGGCCCCGCCCTCCGGTCAGGCGGCGAAGATCCGCTCCAGCAGGTCGCGGTACCCGCGCAGCGCCAAGCGGAGCCGCTCGGTGTCCGGGGTCTCGTGCCGGCCGACCTCCTCCGAGAGCGCGCGGCGGTGCGTCCCGACCGAGCGGCTCAGCGCCTCGACCGCGTCGGAGGCCAGGGCGTCGGCCGCGCGGACGGACTCCGCGGGGTCGTCGATGAAGCCGGCCTGCACCTCGTGCCAGCGCTCCCGGAACCGCTCGGCGTCCGCCGGGTCGAACAGCCGCTCCGGGACGCCGCCGAGCCCGGCGGGCGTCGGGTGGAGGCCGGGCTTCGCCCCGCCGGGGCCGGGGCTCGGGAAGCCGGTCGCCACCTCCTCCTCGCCCAGCTCCGCGGCCGGGACGGGATCGGGCGAGGTGTCCTCGGCGGACACGGTGTTCTCGGCGGAAACGGAGTCCGCCGTGGGCGGCGGTCCGGCGACGTGGACGTCACCGGCCATGCCCGGGTCCGCCGTCCCGGCGGCGCGGGCCCGCTCGTCCTCGGTGCTCCCGCCGGCGGGGGGCGCCGCCTGCTCCTGCTGCCTGTGCTGCATCGGCGCTCAGCTCCTCGTGGTCCGCTCGTCGTCCCGGCCGGTGCGCCCGTCGTCGGGCTCGCCGGCGCGCGGACCGGGCACCCGGACCTCCTCGCCGCGGGCGGCGCGCCGCTCGTCAGGAGCGGTGCCCTGCTGGTCGGGGGCGGTGCCCCGCTGGTCGGGGGCGGTGCTCCGCGCTTCCGGGGCGGTGCGCTGGACGGGGACCGAGAGCAGCTCCTCGAACAGGGCGCGGTAGTGCACCATGGCCTGCCGCAGATCCTCGGTGGACGCCTTCCCATCGGCGGCGCGGCCGCCGATGGCGTGGGCGCGCCGGTAGTGGTCAAGGGTGCGGCCGTGCTCCACCGACAGGTGGGCGGCCTTCTCCTCGAACCCGCTCGTGGGGTAGCCGCGCTCTCCCATGACGACGGTGACCAGGCCGTCCGCCTGCTCGACCGCCGACTCCGGCGCGTCCACGAAGCGCTCCTGGACGGCCACCCACTGCTCGCGGTACTGCTCGCGGCGCCGGGGGTCGAGGTCGCGCAGCTCCAGGTCCCGGTGGCGCCGCTCGCGGTCGAGCAGCTCCCGCTCGGCGGCGGCGCGGCCGCCGTGCTGCTCGACGGCCCGGTCGTACTCGGGGCCGAAGCGCTTGCGCAGCCGCCGCGTCCGCGCCTGCTTCCAGGCGAGGAACGCGACCGCGGCGACGGCGGCGATGATGATCACTGCGATGACGACCATGACGGCGGTCGACATTGTCTGTCCTCCAACGTGCGTCGGATCGAATGGATCGCCGATGCCCGGACAGACGCGGTCGAAACAGACCTAAAGGCGAAACTGCCCTAAGGGGTGCGGGGCCCATGGCCGGCGAAGAGGCACACCAGCTGGCCGACCCGCCGGCGCCCCGACAGCCCGGCCTGCTCCAGAAGCGAGAGTCCCCGCAGGTCGCTCGGATGCGCGCACGCCACGACGACACCGACCCGATGCAGCGCGCCCTCGATGTCGGCCAGTGCGGGCTTCCATCCGCCCGGCCGGCGCACCGCCGCGGTCAGCACGCGCCGGTCGTCGACGAACCGCGCCGGAACCGGCAGGTTCCCGAGGTAGTGGGTGTTGGGATTGGCGGCGTGGACCCGCGCGGTGAGCAGCGGCACCGCCCGCATGTAGCCCTGAGGCATCACCACCACGCCCCCGGTGCGGGCCAGGTCGACGACCGCGCGGGCCGTCCCCACCTGCTCCGCGGGGAGCTTCCACGACGGACGCGACGCGACGAGCGAGCCGTTCTCCGCCGACCAGAGGGGCGTCCCGCCCACGATCATGGTGACCGCCAGCGCGGCGGCCGGCAGCGCCGCGGCGACGGCGCCGAGCACCCCCGTCCCGCCGGAGCGCGCGGCCGCGGGCAGGGGGAGGCGCACCGTCGCGAGCAGCCCGATCAGGACGGGCGCGGGCACGATCCACATCGTCCGCCACAGCACCTGGCCCGCCCCCGTGACGTCCGCCGCGAGGTGCAGGACGCCCGGCAGCAGGAGGAGCGTGGTCACCGCGGCCACTCCCGCGCCGGCGAGCGCGGGGACGCCGCGCCGCGCCGTCCACGGCGCCAGCCACAGCGCGCACCCCGCGAGGACTCCCGGCGCGGAGTGCAGCAGGACCCACCGGAAGTCGTCGGACGCGTCACCGACGAACCCCGTGACGGTGGTGTCGTGGTCCTGCAGCGTCACCACCAGGCCCGCGGCGACCGGGTAGGCCAGCGCGGCGCAGGCGGCGAGGCCGGTCCGGACCCGGCCGGACGCGATCAGCGGGATCGCGGCGGCGCCGACGGCCAGCGGCAGGACGAACGCGGCCGAGGACGTCAGGCCGGTCGCGGCGACCCCGCAGGCGGCGAGCATCGCCAGGTCGCGCCGCGTCCGCCGCTCCGCCCAGCGCGTGAGGTGGACGTACAGCAGCGGGACGAGCGCCGACACCATGACGGCCTTCCCCTGCCACATCCGCAGCAGGTGGAACGAGCCGAGCGACGCGGGACCGAGCCCGGACCACAGCAGGTACACCGCCGCGACCGCGAAGCACGCCGCGGCGCGGCGCGGCGCCCACGCGCGCGACAGCCGCCACGCGGCCCACACGGCGATGAACGTCACCACCGGCAGCAGCACGTAGTACACGAAGGACGCCGCCGGGACGCCCGCGACCCGCGCGAGGCTCCCGGCGAGGACCTCGATCGACGAGACCGGCGGCTCGCCCGCGATGGGACCGGTCGCGCCCGAGGTGAAGATGGTGTCCTTGAACGGGATGCGGCCGAGCGCGGCCGTCGCGACGGACCGCGAGACGAAGTAGGCGTCGTCGCCGTCGGAGTTCACGATGAACAGGGAGGCGACCGAGAACCCGGCGGCGGTGGCGAGCGCGAGCGGCGTGCCCCACCGGCTCGCGGACGTTCCGGCCTCGACCGGCCCACCGGGCTCGGCGAGTGCGCGCGCGGGGGGCTCGTGCGGGGAGTTCTCGCGGGAAGAGGGCTCGTGTGCGGAGGGCTCGTGTGCGGAGGGCTCGTCCTGGGCGGACGGGCCGCCGGCGGGGGAGCGGCGGAGCAGCAGGCAGGCGGCGGACGCGGAGGCGGAGACCAGCCCGAACGCCCAGGCGCACCACCACGGGGCGCCGGACGTCTGCAGGCCGGCGCAGAAGCCCGCGACGATCCCCGCCAGGACGGCGACCAGGGCGAGGGCGCGCGGGGGAGCGGCAGAGCGCGGTCCGGCGGGCTCGGGCCACAGCGGCGCGCCTCCCGGGCCGTCGCGCCGCCTGCGCGCCGCCCACGCCGTGGCGGCCACCGCGGACGCGCCGAGCCAGCAGGCGAGCAGCGCCCAGGTCGGCGGCCGCAGCAGGAGGCCGAGGTGGTAGACGACCGTCCACACCGCGAAGAGCAGGACGGCCGCGTCCACCGCCGTGTCCACGGCTCGTCCCGTGCGCCCGGCGCGGCCCGTACCGGGCGCCGCGCCGCCGGGCCCGCCGGCGGCGGGCAGCCTCAATCTGATCATGCTTCCCCCGAAAGCGATGGTGTGCTGTCCTTGCCTCTTTCTTCGCCGCGCGGGCGGAACGCGTTCGCGGCGCCGCAGGATCGATCTTGTTCGGTAGGACGTCCCGCCTTCCTGGGCGGTTGGCCGTCCCCGGCCGATTCCTGGAGGTTCGCTGAAGATCGGCTGGATGCTCTGCCAGTCATCGCACCGCGAAGGGCAATAAGTCCGGATTTACTGCGCTGTGCATGCCGCGCGTGTTCTGATGGACCGGTACCAAAGGACGCGCGTTCGATGGGATGTGATGCGCGGTGCGCCACGCGTTCGGCTTCGTCCTCGGCGTCCTGCTGACCCCCGCGCTCGCGTACGGCGCCGCTTGGGGCTACGTGCAGGGCGGGCAGTCCTTCGACGGGACCGGCCAGGAGATCACCGACCGCACCCGCATCTACGGGGCCTTCGCGCTGCTGGCGGCGGTGGGCCTGGTGACCGGCGTGATCATCGTGGCGCGCTGGGCGTCGCCGCTCGTCTCGCTCGTGCCCGCGCTGGCGCTGCTCGGCTTCTCGGTCGCCTTCCTCATCGACCCCGGCCGCGTCCTGGACCTGCCCTCCAAGGTGCCGCCGTCGGGCGACATGGACGACGGGCTGCGGACGCTGCTCGGCTCCGGGATGTACGCGATGATGGGCTTCGCGCTGCTGGTGCCGTCCTGGGCGCCGCGCCGCTGGGGCTCGGGCCGCCACGAGGACGAGGCCGCCGACGTGGACGTCTACTCCGCCGCGCGCCGCTGACGGCCGCCGCCCGCGCCGTCCGCCCCCGGACCCGGAGAGTCCCCGCAACGCGAGCGGGCCGGACCTCCAGGAGGTCCGGCCCGCCTTCACCGCGCCCTGCGGGCGCCGTCCGTCAGGACTGCTTCGCCTTGGTGACGAACTGGGTCGTGTAGGTCTTCGACAGGTCCACCTGGTCCTTCTTGCCCTGCACGTTGGGCGAGAACTGGGCCAGCACCTCCAGCACGTTCTTCGCGCCCTCGTCGGGCATGACGCCGTCGCCGTTGAACATGCTGATCGAGTCGGTGATGGCCTTCTCGTACAGCGCCGGGTCGCCGCCCGCGTAGTCGGCCGGCATCTTCGCCGCGATCTCCGCCGGCTTGTGCTGCTTGATCCAGCCGAGCGTCTTGACGAACGCGTTGGCGAGCTTCTGCACCGTCTCGCCGTGCGACTTCACGTAGGAGCAGTCCATGTACAGGGAGCTGGACGGGTACAGCCCGCCGAGCGCCTTGCGGGTGCCGTCCTCGGTCCGCATCTCCACCATGACCTTCGCCTTGCCGGTGCTGACGAGCTTGGCGATGGTCGGGTCGGTGGTCATGCCGGCGTCGATGCCGCCGTTGTCGAGCGTCGAGATGAACGTCGGGCCGGCGCCCGCCTTCACCGTGGTGTAGTCGGAGGTCTTCACGCCGTTGCGGACCGCGAGCGCCCGGGTGATGAAGTCGGTGGACGAGCCGGGGCTGGTCACGCCCAGCTTCTTGCCCTTGAACGCGGCGGGCGACGCCAGCGCGGACGCCTTCTTCGCGGCGACCATCTCCGCCTCGCCGGGTACGTCGGCCATCTGCACGACGCTCTGCACGCACTTGCCCTTGGTCTGCAGGTCGATGGTGTGGTCGTAGAACCCGACGACGCCCTGCACGTCGCCGGAGATCAGCACGTTCTCGGCCTGCGCGCCGGCCGGCTCGGTGAGCAGCTGGACGTCGAGGCCCTGCTCCTTGAAGTAGCCGAGCTGCTCGGTCAGCTTGGCCGGCAGGTAGATGACCTTGTCGATGCCGCCGACCATGATCTTGACGGTGCCGCCGTCCTTCCCGCCGCCGTCCCCGCCGCCGCGCGAGTCGCGGCAGGCCGAGACGGACAGGGCGGTGAGGGCGGCGACCGCGGCGGCGGTGACGCGGATCGGGGTGGTGCGCATGGTGGTTCTCCTGGTCGTGCGAAGGGGGTGGGACGGGGCCGGTCAGATCTGCGGGTCGGCCCCGGCGGCCGGCGGGCGCCAGCGCAGCAGCCGGCCCTCGACCGCGGTGAGCAGCCACTCGGCGAGCAGCGCCAGCACCGTGATGATGATCATTCCGGCGTAGATGCCGGCCGAGTCGAAGGTGCCCTGGGAGTGGTTGATGAGCAGGCCGAGGCCCTTGTCGGCGCCGCTGTACTCGCCGACGATCGCGCCGATGATCGCGAACCCGAACGCCGAGTGCAGCGAGGCGAGGATCCACGAGGTGGCGCTCGGCACCACGATCGTCCACAGCACCTGCATCCGGCCGGCGCCGAGGATCCGGGCGTTGTTCACCAGGTTCCGGTCGACCTCGCGGGCGCCCTGGAAGGCGTTGAAGAACACCGCGAAGAACACCAGCACGAACGCGGTCGCGATCTTGGACTCCATGCCGAGCCCGAACCAGATCACGAAGAGCGAGGCCAGGATGATCCGCGGGATCGCGTTGACGGCCTTGATGAACGGCGCGCACACGTCGGACAGGTAGCGGCTGCGGCCGAGCACGATGCCGAGCACCACGCCGCCCGCGGCGCCGAGCACGAAGCCCGCCACCGCCTCCTGCAGGGTGTAGGAGATCTGCTCCCAGATCGAGCCCTGCGAGGTCCCGTCGGTGAACCAGCCGGCCAGCCGGCTCCAGATCTTCGACGGCATCGAGTAGTAGAACGGGTCGATCCAGTTGCGGGCGGCCAGCTCCCACGAGCTCAGCCACGCCGCGACCAGCAGGACGCGGACGCCGTTGACGCCGAGCCGGCGGCGCAGCCCGGCCGAGCGCATCCGCGCGATCGCGGCGGACTCGTCCGCCCCGCCGGGCGGCCCGGCCGGGGCCGCCGCTCCCGCGCTCAGTACGTCCTGTCCGGCCCGCGCCTCCTCGGCGGCCTGCACGGTCTCCGACTCACGCGGCATTGCCGGTGCCCCTTTCCCTGGTGATCTGGACCTCTTCGCGCAGCGAGTCCCAGACCTCCCGGTAGATGTCCAGGAACCCGGAGGTGAGCCGGACCTCCTCGGCGTCCCGGGGCCGCTCCAGCGGCACCGTGAACACGCCCTTGATCGTCGCCGGGCCGGCCGTCATCACCACGACCCGGTCGGCGAGGACGAGCGCCTCCTCCAGGTCGTGGGTGACGAACACGACCGCCGCGCCCGAGCCCGACCACAGCCGCAGCAGCTCGTCCTGCATGAGCCCGCGGGTCTGCACGTCCAGGGCCGAGAACGGCTCGTCCATCAGCAGCACCGACGGCTCGTTCACCAGGGTCTGGGCGAGCGCGACGCGCTTGCGCATGCCGCCGGACAGCTGGTGCGGGTAGTAGCCCTCGAAGCCGGCGAGGCCGACCCGGGCGACCCAGTCGCGGGCGCGCTCGCGCGCCTCGCGCTTGCCCGCCCCCCGGTAGCGGGGGCCGGTCGCGACGTTGTCCAGGACGGTCCGCCACGGCAGCACCGCGTCGTTCTGGAACATGTAGCCGACGCCGTCGGGGATGCCCTCGACGGGCCTGCCGTGCACGAGGGCGCTGCCCTCCGACGCCGGCTCCAGGCCGGACACCAGGGACAGGGTGGTGGACTTCCCGCAGCCGGTCGGTCCGACCACGGCGACGAACTCGCCGGCCCGGACGGTCATGTTCAGGTCGCGGACCGCGGTGTGCACGCCGCCGCCGGACGAGCGGAAGCGCTTGGTCGCGCCGCGCAGCTCGATGACGGGATCGCCCGTGCTCACGCGGCCGTCGTCCGCGTTCTCGGGGGTGGTTGCTCGCTTGGGCATGGCGGAACCGTAGGGATGTGGCCCGCGTCACCGGAACCCTTGCCCGCGATGTGCTCGCAAGCCGCGAATCCCCACGTTGAGTGCGTATTCCGCACTTCTGCTCTTTTTGCTCGCCGGGGTCTGGGCGGCGGGGCCCGGCGTGACGTACGGTGCGGGTCATGTCCGTCCGGCCCCGCATCCCCTTCGCCCGGCAGGTGCTGATCCTGCAGGTGGGCGTGGTCGTCGTCGTCGCCTGCCTCGGCTACGGGCTGGTCGCCTGGATGCTGGACGGCGAGCTGCGCGACCAGTACGGGCAGCGGGCCCTCACCGTCGCGCGCGCCGTCGCCGTCGACCCGCAGATCGACGCCGCGGTCGCGGCGGGCGACCCCGGCCACGTCGTGCAGGAGCGCGCCGAGCGCGTCCGGATCCGCACCGGCGCGCTGTTCGTCGTGGTGACCGACCGGCGCGGCATCCGGTACTCGCATCCGACGCTGGGCGAGGTCGGCCGGCGGGTCAGCACCGACCCGTCGGAGGCGCTCGCCGGGCACGAGGTCGTCAACATCGAGCGCGGCACGCTCGGCCTGTCGGCGCGCGGCAAGGTCCCGCTGTACGGGCCGCAGGGCGGCGTCCTCGGCGAGGTCAGCGTCGGGTTCGACGCCGGCGCGATCGACCGGGAGCTCGACCACCTGCTGCGCGACCTCACGCTGTTCATCGCCGGCGCCGTGCTGCTCGGCGTGCTGGCCTCCGCCGCGATCGGCCGCCGGCTGAAGCGCCAGACGCTCGGCCTGGAGCCCTACGAGCTGGCCGAGCTGGTGCAGGAGCGGGAGGCCGTCCTGCACGGCGTCGGGGAGGGTGTGGTCGCGGTCGACACCGCGGGCCGGATCGCGGTCTGCAACGACGAGGCGTCCCGGCTCCTCGGCGTCGCCCCCGAGCGCGGCGCGGCCGCCGCCGGGCTCGCGGCGGAGGGCGCGCTGCGGGACGTGCTGACCGGCGCCCGCGAGGCGGCCAACCTGTTCGTCACCGCCGGCGAGCGGGTGCTGGTGGTGAACCGGCGGGAGGTCCGCCGCGACGGCCGCGACCTCGGCGCCGTGGTCACCCTGCGCGACCGCACCGACCTGGAGACCCTCGCCCGCGAGCTGGACTCGGTCAGCACGCTGTTCGACGCGCTGCGCGCGCAGCGGCACGAGTACGCCAACCGGCTGCACACGCTGTCCGGGCTGCTCCAGCTCGGGCACGCCGAGGAGGCCGCCGGCTACCTCGGCGCGCTGATGGACGACGAGGTGGGCCGGCTGCCCGCCGCGGAGGAGCTGCCCGACCCGCTCACCGACCCCTACCTGCGGGCGTTCCTGGCCGCCAAGTCGGCCGTCGCCGCGGAGAAGGGGGTCCGGCTGGACATCGGCTCCACGAGCTACGTGCCGGGCCGGGTCGCCGAGCCGCTGGACGTCACGACGGTCGTCGGCAACCTCGTCGACAACGCCGTCGAGGCGGCCCGGCTGGGCCGGCGGCGGCCCGCCCGGGTCGAGGTCGAGCTGCTCGGCGACGGCCGCGACCTGCACGTCACCGTCGCCGACTCCGGCGACGGGCTGCCGGAGGGGCTGCGCGAGGCGGTCTTCGACGACGGGGTGTCCACCCGGGACGCGGCCGGCGGCCGCTCGCGCGGCCTCGGGCTGGGGCTCGCCCGCCGCACCGCCCGCGCCCGCGACGGCGACGTCGCGTTCGTCGACCCCGGCGGGGACGGGACGGGCGCGGTCGCGGTGGCCCGGCTGCCCGGCGTCCTCGGCGCGGAGGCGGTCCGGTGAGCGGGCACGGAGACGGTCGGGCGACCGGGCGCGGGACCGGCGCGGAGAGCCGGGCCGGCGGCGCGGCGGTGGAACGGGGAGGCGGCGCGGTGATCGGCGTGCTGGTGGTGGACGACGACTTCCGGGTGGCGCAGGTGCACGCCGGATTCGTGGCGGGCCTGCCCGGCTTCGCCGTCACGGGCCTCGCGCACACCGCCGCCGAGGCCCGCTCGATGGCCGCCGAGCTGGCGCCCGACCTGGTCCTGCTGGACGTCTACCTCCCGGACGAGCCGGGCCTCGCGCTGCTGCCCGAGCTGTCCGCGGACGTGATCATGGCGACCGCGGCGGCGGACCCCGGCGTCGTCCGCGAGGCGCTCGCGGGCGGCGCGCTGCACTACCTGATCAAGCCGTTCACCGCCGCCGCGCTCGGCGAGCGGCTCACCGCGTACGCGCGCTACCGGGCGGCGCTGTCCGGCGGCGAGCTGTCGCAGGCGGCGCTCGACGGCGCGCTGCGCGCCCTGTACGCGCCGCTGCACGCCCAGCCCGCCGCGCCGAAGGGGCAGTCGCCGGTGACGGCCCGGCTGATCGCCGAGGCGCTGCGGGCGGCGGACGAGCCGCGCTCGGCGGCCGAGGTCGCCGACCTGGTCGGGATCTCCCGCGCCACCGCGCAGCGCTACCTCGCCGGGCTCGCCGAGGCCGGCCGGGTCGTGGTGACGCTGCGCTACGGCGCGACGGGCCGCCCCGAGCACCAGTACGCGTGGTCGCCGCGGTAGAGCCCGGCGAGGACGTCCTCGATGCCGGCCTCGCGCAGCGAGATGTCGCGGACCTCGTGGCGCTGCGCGAGCGCCGCCACCAGCGCCGCGGCGTTCTCCTCGCGCGGGACCCGCAGCCACTGCCGCGCCCCCTCGACCCGCTCGGCCCGGATCTCCCCGAGCACGATCGGCGGCGCCGGCTCGGCCAGCTCGACCACCAGGGTCCGGTCGGCGTCGACGGTGCGGCGCAGCTCGTCCAGCCCGCCGTCGTAGGCGAGCCGGCCGCGGTCGATGATCAGCACGCGCCGGCAGAGCCGCTCGATGTCGCCGAGGTCGTGCGTGGTCAGCAGGATCGTGGTGCCGCGCTCGGCGTTGGTCCGCTCCAGGAAGTCCCGGACGGTCGTCTTGCTCACCACGTCCAGCCCGATCGTCGGCTCGTCGAGCACCAGCAGCTCCGGGTCGTGCAGCAGCGCGGCGGCGAGATCGCCGCGCATCCGCTGGCCGAGGCTGAGCTGCCGGACCGGCGTGTGCAGGAACGGCTCCAGCTCCAGCAGCGCGGTCAGCTCCGCCAGCCGCTCCCGGTGCGCCGCCGCGTCCACCCGGTACAGCCGCCGGACGAGGGCGAGGCTGTCGCGCAGCGGCAGGTCCCACCAGAGGGTCGTGCGCTGCCCGAAGACGACGCCGATCCGGCGGGCGAGGGCCGTCCGGCGGCGCGAGGGGTCCAGGCCGCACACCCGCAGCGTGCCGGACGAGGCGGTCAGGATCCCGGTGAGCATCTTGATGGTCGTCGACTTGCCGGCGCCGTTCGGCCCGAGGTAGCCGACGAACTCGCCGGGCGCGACCGTGAACGACACCCCATCGACGGCACGCAGGGCCGTCCGGGCGCGCCGCCGGCCGCCCGCGCGCCCGCGGACCGTGAACGACTTGACGACGTCCGCCGCCCGGATCACCGGCTCGGCCCCGGACCCCGCACCGGTCCCCGCCTCCCGCATCGGCCTCAGCTCCCCGTCGATCGGTAGTGCCGGATCCCCGCCCGCCACGCCAGCGCCGCCGCCCCGCACAGCACCGCCGCGACGGCGGGCGAGGCGAACCGCGCCGCCGCCGGCAGCCCCAGCGGGTCCGGCCGGTCCAGGACGTACAGCGCGGGCTGCCAGTTGACGAACGCGAGCGGCACGACGAAGGTCACCCCGCGCACGAAGTCGCGGCCGAACATCGTCATCGGGTACTGAGTCAGGTACGCGCCGCCGTAGGTGAGCGACTTCGTGGCGCCGTGGCTGTCGACCATGACGAACTGCACGGCCGCCGTCAGCACCCACAGCCCCGCGAAGATCGCCGTCCCGGACGCGACCATCAGCGGGAGCGCGGCGGCCCGGCCCGGCGTCCACGGCACGTCCAGCCGCGGCAGCACGAGCGCCAGGACGGCGACCGCCGGGACGAGCTTGCCGAGCCGGCGGGGCGAGAACTGCTCGGTCGCGATCTGGACCAGCGGGCTGACCGGCCGCACCAGCACCGCGTCCAGGGTGCCCAGCCGGACGCGCTCGCCGAGCTGCTCGGTCGTGCCGAGCAAAACATCGGAGATCGCGAACGAGAGCGCGCTCGTCCCGTACAGGAACAGCACCTCCGCCGCGGTGAAGCCGGCGATGCGGGGCGCGCGGGAGAACAGCACCAGGACGGCCACCGCGTCCAGCCCGCCGACGACCGCGGTCGCCAGCGACAGCAGCACCATGGACACCGGGAACCGGCCCGCCGCCCGCAGCCACGTCCACGCCAGCAGCCCGTACATCCGCACCGGCCGCGCGCCGCCGTCAGCCACCGTGGATCACCAGCCTCCGCCGTGCGGCGCGGGTCAGCAGCCATCCGGCGGCGAGCAGCGCGGCGGCCCACCCGGCCTGGAACGCGAGCGCGCCGAGCAGGCCGGCGCCGGAGCGGCGGCCGAGGAACACGTCCGCCGGCACCTGGATCTGCGCCGACCACGGCAGCGCCCGCGCGACGTCCCCGAGCCGGCCGGGGAAGACCACCAGCGGCAGGATCATCCCGGAGAAGAACAGCGACATCACCAGCGCGACCGCGTTCAGGCCCCGGTCGTCGTGCAGCCAGAACATCCCGAGCGCCACCAGGTAGCGGATCGCGAAGCCGACCAGCGCGCCCAGCAGCACCGCCGCCGCGAACGCCGCCAGGCCCGCCGGGCCCGGCGCGCGGAAGGGGAACGCCAGCGCGCCCGCGACCAGCGGCGGCCCGGCGCGCAGCACCAGCGACCCGGCGGCGCGGCCGAGGTCCTCGGCCAGCCACCAGCCCAGCAGCCCGACCGGCCGGTGCAGGTCGATCGCGACGTCGCCGTTGCGGATCCGCTCGGTGAGGTCCATCCCGCCGAAGATCTGCACGGGGCCGATCAGCGCCTGGGTGATGAAGCAGAAGGTGACGGCGTCGGCCGCGGCGTAGCCGCCGAGCGCGGGACGCGCGTGCCAGAGCGCGAGCAGCACGTAGGCGCGGATGAAGCCGAAGGCGGTGTTGGTCAGCGACTCGGCGAGGGAGCCGAGCGGGTAGGCGGTGTGGCGCCGGAAGCCGTACCACCACACCCACGGAAGGACGCCCACTCGCCGAGAGCCTAGACAAGGCACGGCCCGGCGACCATGTAATTTCGCACAGTGGCCGCCGGGCCGTTGACCCGGGTGATGCTCGCCGCGGGTCGGCGAGGGCTTCGGGCCGTCAGCCCTGCGGGAGGTCCGGCTTGATCGGGGAGTACAGCCAGTCCTTGAAGAACTGCGTCAGGTCCTGGCCGGAGATCTTCTGGGCCAGGGCGGTGAACTGCTCGGTGGTGCCGTTGCCGTACTTGTGCTGGGCGTACCAGGTGCGCAGCACCGTGAAGAACTTGTCGTCGCCGATCTTCTCGCGGAGGAACTCCAGCGCCATCCCGCCGCCGCTGTAGACCCGCTGGTTGAACATGGTGTCGCGCTGCGGGTCGGCGGTCACGACCGACCAGAAGGGACGGCCCGCCGGGTCCGGGAAGGGCCGCGAGTTGTAGGTGGTGCGGGCCCGGTCGTGGACGGTCGCGCCGCCGTGCTTCTCGCCCCAGTACCACTCGGCGAAGGTCGCGAAGCTCTCGTTCAGCCACACGTCCTTCCAGCGCTCCGGGGACACCGCGTCGCCGAACCACTGGTGCGCCAGCTCGTGCGCGATCGTGGAGGTGCTGCGGACGGCGGAGTAGACCGGCTTGCTCTGCGTCTCCAGGGAGAAGCCGAGGGGGTCGCCGTTGTAGCGGGCGTCGTCGGCGATGGCGCCGGTCGTCTCGAACGCGTACTTGCCGAACAGCGACGACCACAGGTCGGTGGCCTCGCTCGTGGTGTCGAAGAAGAAGTTCACCGCGTCCGGCTGGTTCTGGAGCAGCACCGGGTCCACGGCGGTGTAGTTGCCGACGCCGCCGGGCGACTCGCCCTGCTTGACGTCCCACTTGCCGATGTCGATGGTCGCGAGGTAGCTGGCCATCGGGTACCGCTCGCGCCACTTGTACGTGCTGGCGGCGGTCGCGGCGGAGCGGCGGCTGAACGCCGCGTTCCCGCTGTGCTGCCCGTCGGGCAGCCCGTTGGCGACCACGGTCAGCCCCTTCGGCACCGTGACCTCGAAGTCGTAGGTGGCCTTGTCGCTCGGGTGGTCGTTGACCGGGAACCAGGTGGACGCGCCGTTGGGCTCGTCGCCGACGAACGCGCCGTCCGGGGTGTGCAGGAACCCGTAGGGGGAGCCGAACACGATCGGGGAGCCCACGATCGTCTGGGGGACGCCGCCGTAGGTGATGACGGTGGTGAACGTCCTGCCCTTGCGCAGGCCCTTGTGCGGCGTGATGACGAGTTCCTGGCCGCGCCGCTTGAAGTCGGCCTTGTGCCGGTCGACCTTGACGCGCTGGACGTCCATGCCGGACAGGTCCAGGTCGAAGCTCGACAGGTCCTGGGTCGCGCGCGCCGTCATGGTGACGACGCCGTCGAGCTGGTCGTAGTCGGGGTCGTAGGTGAGGTCCAGGGAGTAGTTCTGCGCGTCGTAGCCGCCGTTGCCCTCGAGCGGGAAGTAGGCGTCGCCGACGCCCTCGGCGCCGGGCGTGTAGCGGTGCTGCGCGGCGGACGCCGAGGGGGCGAGCGCGACCACGCAGAGGGCGGCGACGGCGATCGGGAGCGTGCGCCCGGGGGTCGCCCGGAACGGATGGAGGCGGGGGTGGCGCTGCGCCATCGGAAGGATCCTCTCCCTTGAGTGATCACAAGCGTGCTTACGATGCCCTCAATAGCGCCACATGTCGAGACTTCCTCCCCATTTGGCCGATCTTGGTCCGGGTGCCGGCGGCCCTCCGCCCCGGCCCGGTCCCGGCCCGGTCCCGGCCCGCTCCCGGCCTCGTTCCGGCGCTGGCCCCGGACCTCGTGCGGACATCAGAAGGCCCCCGCGGGTGTAGGGACGCGGGGGCCTTCTGCTGGGGATCAGACCTGGGGCGACAGGTCTGGATCAGCTCACTGGTCGGGACCGGCTCAGTGGAACTGGCCCTCCTCGGTGGAGCCCTTCAGCGCCGTGGTGGACGAGTCCGGCGCGATCGCGGTGCTCACCATGTCGAAGTAGCCGGTGCCGGCCTCGCGCTGGTGCTTGACCGCGGTGAAGCCCTTCTCGGCCGCCGCGAACTCGCGCTCCTGCAGCTCGACGTAGGCCGTCATGCCCTCGCGGGCGTAGCCGTGCGCCAGGTCGAACATGCCGTAGTTGAGGGCGTGGAAGCCGGCCAGCGTGATGAACTGGAACTTGAAGCCCATGTGGCCGAGCTCGCGCTGGAACTTGGCGATGGTCGCGTCGTCCAGGTGCGCCTTCCAGTTGAAGGACGGCGAGCAGTTGTAGGCCAGCATCTGGTCCGGGTACTCGGCCTTGACCGCCTCGGCGAACTTGCGCGCCTGCTCCAGGTCCGGGGTGCCGGTCTCCATCCAGATGAGGTCGGAGTACGGCGCGTAGGCCTTGGCGCGGGCGATGCAGGGCTCGATGCCGTTGCGGACGCGGTAGAAGCCCTCGGCGGTGCGCTCGCCGGTGATGAACTCGCGGTCGCGCTCGTCCACGTCCGTCGTGATCAGGGTCGCGGCCTCGGCGTCGGTCCGCGCGATGATCAGGGACGGCACGTTGGAGATGTCCGCCGCGAGGCGGGCGGTGTTGAGGGTCTTGATGTGCTGCGAGGTCGGGATGAGGACCTTGCCGCCGAGGTGGCCGCACTTCTTCTCGGAGGCCAGCTGGTCCTCCCAGTGCACGCCCGCGGCGCCCGCGGCGATCATGCCCTTCATCAGCTCGAAGGCGTTCAGCACGCCGCCGAAGCCGGCCTCGGCGTCGGCCACGATCGGGGCGAGGAAGTGCGTGTCGCCCTCACCCTCGGCCCACTGGACCTGGTCGGCGCGCAGCAGCGCGTTGTTGATGCGGCGCACGACGGCCGGGACCGAGTTCGCCGGGTAGATGCTCTGGTCCGGGTAGGTCTGGCCCGCCAGGTTGGCGTCCGCCGCGACCTGCCAGCCGGACAGGTAGATGGCCTTGAGGCCGGCCTTCACCTGCTGGACGGCCTGGAGCCCGGTGAGCGCGCCGAGGGAGTGGACGTAGTCCTCCTCGTGCAGGAGCTTCCAGAGCCGCTCGGCGCCGAGGCGCGCGAGGGTGTGCTCCTCCTGGACCGAGCCGCGGATGCGGACGACGTCCTCGGCGGAGTAGGTCCGCTCGATGCCCTTCCAGCGCTCGTCGGTCTCCCACTGCCGCTGCAGCTCCTCGGCTGCGCCCTTGAGGCGACTGTCGCTCATCGTCTTGCCCTTCCGTGTCGTCCCCTGGGTGCTTGGACATGACTATGCCCGGACTTCAACCCCTTAATGAACTCGTGAGTAACAGAAGAACTGCGAAATTTCCGCTACGATGAAGCCGTGACGACCTTGCGGCCAGAAGAACCCCTCAACTTGACGAGCGATGTAGACCTCGTCACCTTCGGGCAGCGGCTCCGCCACCTGCGGCGCAGCCGCGGCATGACGCTGTCGGACCTCGGCGAGCGCGTCGGGCGCGCCCCCTCCCAGCTCTCGCTGCTGGAGAACGGCCGGCGCGAGCCCAAGCTGTCGCTGCTGCAGTCCCTCGCCGCCGCGCTGGAGTGCCCGGTGGAGGAGCTGCTGCGCCGCCAGCCGCCGAGCCGCCGCGCGCAGCTGGAGATCCAGCTGGAGGAGGCGCAGCGCGACCCGCTGTACCGCACCCTCGGGCTGTCGCACCTCAAGGTCGGCAAGCGGATGCCGAACGAGGTGATCGAGCACATCCTCGCCCTCTACGGGGAGCTGAAGCGCAGCCGCACCAAGCCGACCGCCAGCCCCGAGGAGGCGCGCAAGGCCAACGCCGAGCTGCGCCGCCAGATGCACGAGCGCGGCAACCACTTCCCCGACATCGAGAGGGTCGCCGCGCAGACCCTCGACGCCGTCGGCTACCGGGGCGGCGCGGTCTCCCAGGGCATGCTGATGACCCTGGTCGGCCACTTCGGCTTCAGCCTGCAGTACGTCCAGGACCTGCCGCGCTCCGTCCGGTCCGTCACCGACCTGCGCAACCGGCGGATCTACCTGGAGCGCGAGCAGCTCGGCATGCACACGCCCCGGACGATCCTGCTGCAGACGCTCGGGCACATCGCGCTCGACCACGACCAGCCCCGCGACTTCGCCGACTTCCTGCGCCAGCGCGTCGAGGCCAACTACTTCGGCGCCGCGATCCTGATGCCCGAGCGCAGCGTCGTGCCGTTCCTGCAGGAGGCCAAGGCCGCGCGCGAGCTGTCGGTGGAGGACCTCGCCGACGTGTTCTCGGTGTCCTACGAGATGGCCGCGCACCGCTTCACCAACGTCGCCACCCACCATCTCGGGCTGCAGCTGCACTTCACCAAGAACGATGAGAACGGCACGATCTACAAGGCGTACGCCAACGACGGCCTGGCGTTCCCGCAGGACGAGGACGGCGCGATCGAGGGCCAGCGGATGTGCCGCGAGTGGGCCGGCCGGCACGTGTTCGGCGCGGAGGACCGCTTCTCCGTCTACTACCAGTACACCGACACCCCCCACGGGACCTACTGGTGCCTGTCGCACATCGACCCGAGCCACGAGCGCGACTTCGCGATCACGCTCGGCGTCCGGTTCGAGGACTCGCGCTGGTTCCGCGGCCGGGAGACCACCCGCCGGGTCAAGTCGGCGTGCCCGGACGGGGACTGCTGCCAGCGCCCGCCCAAGGAGCTGGCCGAACGGTGGGAGGGCATGGCCTGGCCCTCGGCCCGCGCGCACTCGCACGTGCTGTCGGTGCTGCCGCCCGGAGCCTTCCCCGGCGTGGACGACGCCGACGTCTACGAGTTCCTGGACAAGCACGCCGCCGAATGACGGGTGTGTTGCGCCGGTGTCAACTCTTCGGGTCGGCTGCCCGTTCGCCGCGCGGACGGTGAATGATCTGGACGTATCCGGTGTTCACTCAAGGTGAGGGCCGGTCACGGGACCGTCCGCACGGGAGGGGGAGCGCGTGCTGCCAGAGGTCGCTTCGTGGTTGCGGCGCCGTACGAGCACGGCCGAGGACTGGCCGGCGCACGTCCTGCTGGACGCCAAGGACGGCACCGGGATCAGCGTCGTGCTGCCCGCGCGTGACGAGGAGGCGACCGTCGGCGCGATCGTCGCCGCCGTCCGCACCGACCTGATGGAGCGGGTCCCGCTGGTCGACGAGATCGTCGTGGTGGACTCCCGCTCCACCGACCGGACCGCCGCCGTGGCCGCCGCGGCGGGCGCGGAGGTCGTCGCGCAGGACGAGGTGCTGCCCGGCGAGGGGCGCATGTCCGGCAAGGGCGAGGCGCTGTGGAAGTCCCTCGCCGCCACCACCGGCGACCTGATCGTGTTCGTGGACGCCGACCTGCGCGGCTTCACCTCGTCCTACATCACCGGGCTGCTCGGTCCGCTGCTGACCGACCCGTCCGTCGGCTACGTGAAGGGCTGCTACGACCGCCCGCTGATGGAGGGGGAGCGGCGCGTCGAGGGCGGCGGCGGTCGGGTCACCGAGCTGGTCGCCCGCCCGCTGATCAACATGCACTGGCCGCTGCTGGCCGGGGTGATGCAGCCGCTCGGCGGCGAGTACGCGGGCCGCCGCGCGCTGCTGGAGCGGCTGCCGTTCGTGACCGGCTACGGCGTGGAGCTCGGCCTGCTGCTGGACGTCTACCAGGACGCCGGGCTGGACGCGATCGCCCAGGTCGACCTCGGCCGCCGGGTGCACGGGCACCAGTCCACCGAGGCGCTCGGCGCGATGTCCGGCCAGATCATGCTGACCGCCTGGTCGCGGCTGGAGCGGCACGGCCGGATGATCCCGCTGGGCGCGCCCGCGACCGCGCTGACCCAGTTCCGCCGGTCCGCGGCCGGGCACGACGCCCGGACCAGCGACGTCGCCGTGGGGGAGCGCCCGCCGATGATCGAGGTGCCCGGCTACGCCGCCGCGCGCTCCTTCTCTCCCGGCCGCGGCTGACCCGCCGCCCCCCGCCTCCGCGCCCCTTTCCCGGCTGTGACTCCGGCCACCTGTTACCCGCGGTAGCACGCGATGCTGCTACCGTTGGTAACAGGCGATATTGGAGAAAGGGTCAATAATCATGACGAGCGCGGAGTCCACGCCGTTCTCGCTGGAGCTCAGCGAGGACGTGCGCGAGGTCAGGGACTGGGTGCACGAGTTCGCCAAGGACGTCATCCGCCCGGCCGCCGAGGAGTGGGACGAGCGGGAGGAGACCCCCTGGCCGCTCATCCAGGAGGCGTCCAAGGTCGGGATCTACTCGCTGGACTTCTTCGCCACCCAGTGGCTGGAGCCGACCGGCCTCGGCATCCCGGTGGCGTTCGAGGAGCTGTTCTGGGGCGACGCCGGCATCGCGCTGTCGATCGTCGGCACCGGCCTCGCCGCCGCGTCCGTGGCCGCCGTCGGCACCCCCGAGCAGGTCACCGAGTGGGTGCCGCAGATGTTCGGCACCACCGACGACGTCAAGCTCGGCGCGTTCTGCGCCTCCGAGCCCGACGCGGGCAGCGACGTGGGCTCCATCCGGACCCGCGCCGTCTTCGACGAGGCCAAGGACGAGTGGGTGCTGAACGGCACCAAGACCTGGGCGACCAACGGCGGCATCGCCGACGTCCACGTCGTCGTCGCCTCGGTGTACCCCGAGCTCGGCAGCCGCGGCCAGGCCAGCTTCATCGTCCCGCCGAACACCCCCGGTCTCCGGCAGGGGCAGAAGTTCAAGAAGCACGGCATCCGCGCCTCCCACACCGCCGAGGTCGTCCTCGACGACGTGCGCGTCCCGAGCCACCACATCGTCGGCGGCAAGGAGAAGTTCGACGAGCGCATCGCCCGGACCCGCGAGGGCAAGAGCTCCAAGGGCCAGGCCGCGCTGAAGACGTTCGAGACCACCCGGCCGTCCGTCGGCGCGATGGCCCTCGGCGTCGGCCGCGCCGCCTACGACTACGCGCTGCAGTACGCGCAGGAGCGCGAGCAGTTCGGCAAGAAGATCGGCGACTTCCAGGCCATCGCCTTCAAGCTGGCCGACATGAAGACCCGCCTGGACGCCGCCCGCCTGATGGTGTGGCGGGCCGCCTGGATGGCGCGCAACGGCAAGGACTTCGAGAACGCCGAGGGCTCGATGGCCAAGCTCATCGCCAGCGAGATGTCGGTGTACGTCACCGAAGAGGCGATCCAGATCCTCGGCGGCAACGGCTACACCCGCGAGTACCCGGTGGAGCGCATGCACCGCGACTCCAAGATCTTCACGATCTTCGAGGGCACCAGCGAGATCCAGCGCCTGGTCATCGGCCGCACCGTCACCGGCCTGCCGGTCCGCTAGCGGACCCCTCGCGGGCGGCGCGGTCGCGGATCGCGGCGCCGCTACAGGATCGCGGCGTCGTACAGGATCCGCTTCATCGCAGGCACGGGCAGGCCGGGGTTGCGCGCCGCGCTCCCGGCCGCGTCCGGGTCGTCGAGCAGCTCCAGCAGCCGGGCCTCCGGCAGCCGGGCGTCGCGCGCCGCCGCGGCGCGCACGCCCGGCTCCTCGTCCCGGCTGAGCCGCTCGACGGCCGGCGCCGGCAGCTCCGGGTCGCGCAGCGCCAGCGTCCGCGCGACCGGGTCGTCCGACTCCGCGAGGCGGGCGAGGCCCGCGCACGGGAAGTTCGGATGCCCGGTGCGGTCCAGCCGGGTGATGAACGGCGACTCCAGCGCGACCGACAGCAGCAGCTCACCGGGCGGATCGGGATGCTTCTCCGACAGCAGCAGCCGGACGACGAAGTCCTCGTCGCCCGCCAGCCGCGCGACCAGGTCGGGCGGCAGGTGCGGGCTGTACGCCGCGAACCGGCGCAGCCCGGTGTGCGCGGAGGTGGCGTACCGCCGCATCAGGTCGAGGTCGTCCAGCCGGTCCCAGAACCATCCCGGAGGGCGGAGATGATCCTCGGGCCCCACGCGGTAGTCGATCGCCGCGCGCTGCTCCTCGGTCAGCTCGGGGCGCAGCGACACCGCGAGCCGCACCTCGTGCTCGGGGTCGCCCGCCAGCACGGCGACGAGGTCGGGCGGCAGGCTCGGGTTGGCGGCGACGGCCCTGCGGACGGCGCTCCGGCCGTCCCGGCACAGCGCGGCCGCCTGCCCCGGATCCAGCGGGACGCGCGCCACGACGTCGGGGTCCCCGGCGGCGAGCAGCGGCGCGGCCACGTCGGGGCGGCGCCGGGCGGCGAGCGCGACGGCCGCGCGCCGGACCTCCGGATCGGGGTCGCCCAGCGCCGCGTCGACGATCTCCTCCGGCGGCTCCGGCCAGGTGCGCAGGACGCCGCGCCGGACCCGGGCGTCCGGATCCGCCGCGAGCGCCGCGCGGACGCCGTCGGGGAGGTCGCGGTCGAGGACGGCGTCGCGGACGCGCGGGTCCGGGTCGGCGGCAAGCCGCAGGACGACGTCCGCGGGCAGGGGCTTGCGGGGCTGCCGGTACTCGGGGATCGCGGCGAGCGACCGGCGCACGTCCGGGTCGGGATCGTCGGCGAGCAGCGCGCGGATCTCCGCCGGCGCGTGGCCCGACACGGCGACCAGCCGCCGGGCGTGCGGGTCCGGATGCCGGACGGCGGCCTCGTACACCGCGTCCGGTACGTCCGCGCGGCGCAGCAGGGCGTGCCGCATGCGCGGTTCCGCGCGTTCCAGGATCAGCAGCAGGTACTCGACCGGGGCGGCGGGGTTCGTCGCCACGCCCTCCAGCCGCACCGAGTAGAGCGTCCGCACCCCCGCGACCTCCTCACGCCGGCCACCGATCACGGTAGCCGCTGCGGCCGCCCGCCGGGAAGGGCGCGAGGCGGCGGACAACCCCCAGGCCAGGCGGTGTTGTCACCGGGTAACACCCGCGGATACCGTTCGGTGTATGCCCGCCTGCCCAGCGCTCACCCCGCCCCACGCGCGTCCCGCGCGCACCGCCCGGCTACGGTGATCGCACCATGAGGGGCGAAGCGGGCGGGAGGGCACCGGGATCCAGGCGCGATCCCGGCCGCAGGCGCGCCCTGCTGGAGGCGGCGGACCGGGTCATCCAGCGCGAGGGCCCCGAGGCGTCGATGGCCGCGATCGCCGCCGAGGCGGGCATCAGCAAGCCGATCCTGTACCGCCACTTCGGCGACAAGAGCGGCCTCTACCAGGCGCTCGCCGAGCGGCACACGCGCAAGCTGATCGAGGGCATCCGGGAGGAGTTCTCCCGGGACGACTCGATCCGCGCGCGCACCCGGTCCACCATCGACACCTACCTGGCGACGATCTCCAAGAACCTCAACCTCTACCGCTTCCTGATGCACCGGGCGAGCGCGGAGGACACCGCCACGCACAGCGCGATGAGCACGATGATCCGCGACGTGAGCCGGGAGCTGGCCGAGGTGATGATCGCCGAGGGGGAGATGGCGGACCGCACCCGCGCCTACGTGTGGGGCCACGCGATCGTCGGCATGGTGCAGACCGCCGGCGACTGGTGGCTCGACCAGGCCGACGAGGTGCCCCGCGAGGCCGTCGTGGACGGCCTCGCCGACCTCGTCCTCGGCGGGCTGCCGGCCGCCGCCTCCGCGTCCGGCGCCCGCGTCCCGCAGATGTTCCCCGACCCGCGATTCCCGAGGTGACCGTGCAGACCGACGTGCCCGTGCCGACCGACTCCCGCGCGCAGACCGGCGTGCCCGCGCAGCCCGACGCTCCCGCGCCGGAGGGCGTGCGGCAGGAGCCGGAGGTGCTGACCGAACGGCGGCCGTGGGGCGCCTTCGAGCAGTTCACGCTGAACGAGCCGTCCACCGTGAAGATCATCTACGTGGAGCCGGGGCAGCGGCTCAGCCTGCAGCGGCACCGCGACCGCGACGAGCTGTGGGTCGCGCTGGACCCCGGCGCGGTGTTCGAGGTGGCCGGCCGCCGGACGCTGCCGGAGGTGGGGGAGCGGGTCCTGATCCGGGCGGGGCAGACGCACCGGCTGGGCTCCGACGGCCCCGCGGTCCGGGTCATGGAGATCGCGTTCGGGAACTTCGACGAGGACGACATCGAACGGCTCGAGGACTCCTACGGCCGGGCCTGACCCTCCGGGGCGCCGGTCAGCCGCGCGTCCGGCGGAACCGGGACCGCACCAGCACCGTCGCGCCGGTCCCGGCCGCGCCCGCCATGAGCACCATCGCCACCGAGGTCCACGGCACCTGGAACCCGTCCCCGCCGCCCATGGCCCAGCCGTGCGGGCGGGGACGGCGCGGCCGGCGCACTTCCAGGGGCGCCTGCGCGGCCCGTCCCGACGGGACGCAGGCGACCTCCACGGGCCGGCGGCCCGTCTCCCGGGCGGCCCTGGCCTCGACGCGGAACCGGCCGCCCCGCACCGCGCCCTCGCCGGTCGCGGCGCCGGAGACCCGGACGCTCCGATCCGCGGCCGGGCAGGTCCCCGACACCACCACGGTCTCGCCGGGGCGGGCGCGTCCCGGTGTGACGACGGGGCCGGCGGCCCTCGCGGCGGGCGCGGCGCCGCACACGATCGCGCCGCACACGACGGCGCCTGGCAGCAGCCCGGCGCGCACGATGGCTCTCACATCGCGGATGATGCCCGTGCGGGCGCCCGCTCAAGGCACGGCACCCGCCGACTTTGCCGACTCTTGCCGTGGTCCCTCCGGCGCACCCGCCGTGTCCGGACCGTCCTGAAGGCGCTCGTCCGGGCCGGAAGGCGCCCGTCCGGGGAGGCGCTGCTCCGGGAGAGCGGCCCCGCACGGAACCGGCCCGCGGCGCGCGGGGGGGGGGCCGGGGGGCGGGCGGGGGGGGGGGCGGGGGGGGGGCGGGGAGGGGGGGGGTGGGTGGGGCCGGGGCGAGAACATA
>NZ_JBEPCJ010000089.1:0-46197 GCF_040299565.1 Spirillospora sp. NPDC000708 | reverse complement strand
ACGGTCGGGTGGCTGTTTCCCGCTCCGCTGGCGCTCCGCGCGAAACAGCCTCCCGACCGTCGGGCGTGCCCGTGGGGCTTTTACCTCACGCCGTAGAGGTGTTCCAGGGCCAGCTGGTCGAGGCGTTCGAAGGCGGCGCCGCGGGTGGCGAGGGCCTCGATGTCGGGGGACGCGTCGCGGACGGAGCGCCAGTCCTCGCCGTCGGCGAGGGTCGGGACCGCCAGCTCGTCGAGCTTCGCGTCGCGCAGGGCGTCCTGGACCTCGGGGTCGGCGCGGAAGGCGCGGGCCTTCTCGCGCAGGATCAGCCAGTTGCGCATGCAGGCCCGCGCCGACTCCCAGACGCCCTCGTCGTCCTCGGTGCGCGGCGGCTTGAAGTCGAAGTGGACCGGGCCGCTGTAGTCGCTGTTCTCGATGAGGTCGACGACCCAGAACGCGCCGCGCGCGTTGCCCGCGCCGAAGCGCAGGTCCTGGTCGTAGCGGGGGCCGTGCTGGCCGTTCAGGTCGATGTGGAACAGCTTGCCCTGCCACAACGCCTGCGCGAGGCCGTGCGCGTAGTTGAGGCCGGCCATCTCCTCGTGCCCGACCTCGGGGTTGAGGCCGACGTTCTCGGACCGCTCGAGGGTCTGGATGAAGGCGAGGGCGTGGCCGATGGTGGGGAGCAGGATGTCGCCGCGCGGCTCGTTCGGCTTCGGCTCGATGGCGAAGCGCAGGTCGTAGCCCTGGTCGGCGACGTAGTCGCCGAGGACGTCGAACGCCTCCTTGTAACGGTCCAGGGCGGCGCGGACGTCCTTCGCGGCGCCCGACTCGGCGCCCTCGCGGCCGCCCCAGCACACGTAGGTCTTCGCGCCCAGCTCGGCGGCGAGGTCGAGGTTGTCCATGACCTTGCGCAGCGCGAACCGGCGGACGTCGCGGTCGTTGGCGGTGAACGCGCCGTCCTTGAAGACCGGGTGGGAGAACAGGTTGGTCGTCGCGGTGGTGACGACCAGGCCCGTCTCGTCCAGGGCCTTCTTGAACGCGTCGATCCTCTCCTGGCGCTCGGCGGGCGAGGCGTCGAAGTCGAACACGTCGTTGTCGTGGAAGTTGACGCCGTAGGCGCCGATCTCCGCGAGCTTCCGGACGGCGCGGTCGGCGGGCATCGGCGGCCGGGTGCCGGGGCCGAACACGTCGACGCCCTGCCAGCCGACCGTCCAGATGCCGAACGAGAACCGGTCTTCCGGGACGGGCGTGTAGTCGCTCATGGGTCTCCTTGTCAGATCTGCGGGGCGGAGTCGCGCAGCGCGGCGTAGCGCGCGCGGACCGGCTCCGCGTCCGCCGCGCGGTCGGTGGTGTGCTCGGTGGCGGGCGGCGCGGGCCAGCGCGGCGGCTCCGGCGTGCCCGCGAGCGCCCAGGCCGCCTGGCGGGCGGCGCCGAGCGCGACGTATTCGGCGGGCTCCGGGACGGTGACCGGCGTACCCAGGATCGCGGGGGCCAGTGCCCGGACGGCCTCCGAGCGCGCGCCGCCGCCGATGAGCAGGGTGCGGCGGGGCGCCACGCCCTGGGCCGCGAGATGGCCGACGGCGTCGGCGAGGGAGCACAGCAGCGCCTCGACCGCGGCCCGCGCGACGTTCTCGCGGGTGGCGTTGGACGTGGTGAGGCCGGCGAGCACCCCGGTGGCGTCGGGACGGTCGGGGGTGCGCTCGCCGTCGAGGTAGGGCAGCAGCGTCAGGCCGCCCGCGCCCGGCTCGGCGGCGAGCGCGAGCGCCGACAGCTCCGCCAGGCTCGCGCCGGTCATGGACGCGGCGGCCGACAGGATCCGGGCGGCGTTCAGCGTGCAGACGAGGGGCAGGAACCGGCCGGTCGCGTCGGCGAACCCGGCGACCAGGCCGGACGGGTCGGCGGCGGGGGCGCCGGCGACCGCGAACGCCGTCCCGGACGTGCCGATCGACACCACGACGTCGCCGGGCTCCAGCCCGAGGCCGAGCGCGGCGCCCATGTTGTCGCCGGTGCCGGGGCCGAGCGCCGCGCCCCAGGAGGTCTCGCCGACCGCCTCGCCGGGGGCGGCGACGCGCGGCGGCTCGGCGTCGCGGCCGAGCGCGGCGCGCAGCAGGTCGGGCAGGTAGGCGCCGGCGGCGGGGGACCAGTAGCCGGTGCCGGACGCGTCGCCCCGGTCGGTGACCGGTTCGCTCGTGCCGAGCCGCCAGGTCAGCCAGTCGTGCGGGAGCATCACCCGCTCGGTGCGGCGCGCGTTCTCGGGCTCGTGCTCGGCCATCCAGCGCAGCTTGCCGACGGTGAACGAGGCGAGCGGCACGCTGCCGGTCCGCTCCGCCCACGCCTTCGGCCCGCCGTGCTCGGCGACCAGCGCGCGCGCCTGCGGCGCGGAGCGGGTGTCGTTCCACAGCAGCGCGGGCCGCACGACCTCGCCGGCGCCGTCGACCGCGACCATGCCGTGCTGCTGCGCGGCGACGGCGACCGCGTCGGCCCGCTCCAGCAGCTCGCGGACCCGCGCCAGCGCGTCCCACCAGTGCCGGGGATGGCATTCGGTGCCGTCCGGGTGGGGCGCCGACGCCTGCGCGACGACGGTGCCGTCCCCGGCGCGGCAGAGCACGACCTTCGTCGACTGCGTCGACGAATCGACGCCCGCCACCAGGGTCTCGGCCATGCGCCCTCTTTCGTAAAGAGTTTGGACTAATTAACGTAGCAGATGACATCGCCCCTGCCCAGGCACCCGATTGAATTAGGGTTGGTTCATGACGAAGTCCGGGAACGCCCCCGTCCGGCACGCGACGATGCGCGGGCGCAACCTCGCGGTCGTGCTGGAGCACATCGCCCGGCACCAGCCCGTCACCCGGGCCCGGCTCGCCGAGCTGACCGGCTTCACCAAGACCACCGTCTCCAACCTCGTCGGCCTGCTGGAGGGGGCGGGCCTCGTCCGCGACGGCGCGCCCGTGCACGAGGGGGAGCGCGGCCGGCCCGGCGTCGGCGTGTCGATCGCCGGGGACGGCGCCGCCGGGCTCGGCCTGGAGGTGAACGTCGACTACCTCGCCGCCTGCGTCCTCGACCTCGGCAAGCAGGTCCGGTACCGGCACGTGGTCAGCGCCGACAACCGCGGCCGGCCGCCCGCCGACGTCCTCGCCGCGCTGTCGGCGCTCGCCGCGGAGGCCGTCGCCGCCGTCGCGGGCCAGGGCCTCGCGGTCGCCGGCGCCGCCGTCGCGCTGCCCGGCCTGCTCGACCGCGAGCACGGCGTCGTCCGGCACGCCCCGAACCTCGGCTGGGCGGACGTCCCGGTCGCCGTGCCGACCGGGCCGGCGCCGCTGCCCGCCGAGTACGACAACGAGGCGAACCTCGCCGCGCTCGGCGAGCTGTGGTTCGGGGGCGGCGCGCGGCTCGGCGACTTCGTGCACGTCTCCGGCGAGATCGGGATCGGCGCCGGCATCGTCGTCGACGGCCGGGTCTTCCGCGGCGCGCACGGCTTCGCCGGCGAGCTCGGCCACCTGGTCGCCGACCCGTCCGGCCCGCCCTGCTCGTGCGGCGGGCGCGGCTGCCTGGAGCAGATCGCCGGTCAGGAGGCGATGCTGCGCGCCGCCGGGATCCCGCAGGCGAGGACGGTCACCGGCCCGGACGGCTCGGTCAACGCGCTCCTCGACCGGCTGAACGGCGGCGACGCCGCCGCGCTCGCCGCGGTGGACCGCGCGGGCCGCGCGCTCGGCGGCGCGCTCGCCTCCGTCGTCAACCTCGTCGACCCGGACGCGATCGTCCTCGGCGGGGTCTTCTCGCCACTGGCAGCGTGGATCCGGCCGCCGCTCGAAGGGGTCCTCGCCGCCGGGACCGGGTCGCTGCGCCGCGGCGTCCCGCCGGTGGAGGTGTCCGGCCTGGCCGAGGGCGCCGCCGTCCTCGGCGCCGCCGGCCTCGTCATCGAGCGCGTCATCGCCGACCCCGCCCGCCTCCTCTAGAGCGGGACGTACTCGAACCAGTCGAAGTCGGCGTGGTTCCCGCCGGGCCGGCCGTTGGAGGTGGCGTACAGGCCGACGAGGACGCCCGTGAAGCCCCCGGCGACCTGGCTGGTCAGGAAGTCGCCGTCGATCGGGTCGCCCAGCGGCTCCCAATGCCCCGGACGCGGGGAGTAGGACGCCCGGTACCAGCGGCCGTGGGCCTCGAAGCCGAGCCCGACGATCCCCGGCGGGGCCGGCGCCTCGGCCAGGACGGTCGTGACGCCCTGCTCCCGCTTGGCCAGCCGCAGCCCCCGGTCCGTAGCGGCCAGCACCACGTGGAAGTCGTTGTTCTGCATGAGCGCGAGCCCCGCCTCCTCGTCGTCGCCGGGCGCGAAGTCGAGGGCGGTGAACGCGGCGAACTCCGGGTGCTGCTGCCGCCGCCCGACGAAGGACGGGTTGGCGACGTCGGCGAGGCCCTCCGGGCGGAGCCGCAGCCGCAGCCGGCCGGGACGGTCGGTCAGGCTCCACCACCGCTCGCGAGGCGTCCGCAGCATGGTCCAGGACGGGTCGAGCTCCGGCCCGTCGAACTGGTCGCACGCCGGGACGGCGGGCCACGGATGCTCCGGCAGCGACGGCGCGGGGCACTCCGCCTCGACCCGGCCGCCGGCGACCGGCCAGCCGTCCTCCCAGGTGACCGGGGTGAGGAACGTCTCGCGGCCGAGGGCGCACCGGTCGCCGTGGTGCGGGCGCATGGCGAGCAGGACCATCCACCACTCGCCGTCCGGCGTCTCCACGAGATCGGCGTGCCCCGCCCCGACGATCGGGTGGCCGGCGCCGAGGTCGCGGTGGGTGAGGATCGGGTTGCGGGGGTTCCCCTCGTAGGGGCCGGTGACGCGGTCGGCCCGCGCGATCACCACCGCGTGGTCCATCGCGGTGCCGCCCTCGGCCGTCAGCAGGTAGTACTCGCCGCCGATGCGGTAGAGGTGGGAGCCCTCCGACCAGATCGCGCCCTTCAGCGCTCCGTCCCAGATCACATGCTCCTCGCCGACGAGGGCCAGCGACCGCGGGTCGAACTCGCGCAGCCAGATCTCGGTGTGCCCCTCGTACCGCCCGGTCGGCCGGGTCCCGGTGCACCAGGCGCGGCCGTCGTCGTCGAAGAACAGGGACGGGTCGATGCCGTCCCCCTCCAGCCGCACCGGGTCCGACCACGGCCCGGACGGGTCGGCGGCCGTCATCACGAAATGGCCCGACCATTCCGGGCCGTCCACGAGGGTGCAGACGAGGTAGAAGGTGCCGTCGTGGTGCCGCAGCGTGGGCGCGTACAGCCCGCCGGACGCGGGGACGCCGTCCAGCGGGAGCTGCTCCGGACGGTCGAGGGCGTGCCCGACCGGCCGCCAGTGCACCAGGTCGCGGCTGTGGTGCACCGGCAGGCCGGGGAACCACTCGAACGTCGACGTGACGAGGTAGAAGTCGTCGCCCACGCGGCAGACCGACGGGTCCGGGTGGCAGCCCGGCAGCACGGGGTTGCGGAACCGCCTCACAGCCGCGTCACCTTCACCGGGACGGTCAGGACGCGGTCCCGGCCGGGCTCGCGGACCGGGCCGTCCAGCGTGAACGAGCCGCGCAGCGGCAGGTCGGCGCTGGAACCCCCGACCGCCACCTCGATCACTCCCGGTTCGACGATGCGGCGCAGGTCCGCGCCGGTGAAGGAGGTCCGGTCGGCGTGCACCTCGAACGCGACGCGGGCCGCCTCGCCCGGCTCCAGCCGGACCCGGGCGAACCCGGCGAGCCAGCGCGCCGGCCGCACCACCGATGCGACCGGGTCCGACAGGTACAGCTGGACGACCTCGGTGCCCGCGCGGCCCCCGGTGTTGCGGACGACCGCGCTGACCGTGACCGTGCCGTCGGTGGTGGTGCGCTCCTCGGTCCTCAGGTCCTCGTAGCCGAAGGACGTCCAGGTCAGGCCGTAGCCGAACGGATAGAGCGGGACGGGGTCGACCACGCTCCAGTCGTGCCCGCCGTCCATCAGCGACCGCAGGTAGGTGACCGGCGGGCCGGAGGCGCGGCGCGGCACGCTGATCGGCATCCGCCCGGACGGCTCGGCCCGTCCGGCGAGGATCGCCGCCACCGCCCGGCCGCCCTCCTCGCCGGGGAAGAAGGCCTGCACGACGGCGGCGGCCCGGTCGGCGACGGACTCGAGCGCGTAGGGGCGCCCGCTGAGCATGACGATCACGGTGGGCGTGCCGGTGTCCAGGACGGCGGAGGCCAGCTCGGCCTGCCGTCCCGGCAGCGCGAGCGTCTCGGTGTCGCAGCCCTCTCCGGACGTGCCCCGGCCGAAGAGCCCCGCCCGGTCGCCGAGCGCGAGCACGCACACCTCGGCGTCCCGCGCCGCCGCGACGGCCTTCTCGATGTCGGCGTCGTCGGCGACGAACACGTCGTCCGTCGCGGCCACCCGGACTCCGGGCAGCTCGGCGGCCAGCGCGTCCGCCAGCGTCGGGACGTCCACGCCGAGCCGCAGGTCCGGATGCTCGCGGCCGACGTGGCTGGGGAAGGTGTAGCAGCCCAGCATCCCGAAGGGGTCGTCGGCGAGCGGGCCGGTCAGCGCCACGCCGGAGCCGGAGCGCAGCGGCAGGACGCCGTCGTTGGCCAGCAGGACGACCGACTCCTCCGCCAGCCGCCGCGCCAGCGCCCGGTGCTCGGGGGGATCGAGGTCGAGCGTCGCGCGGTCGTCGTCCGCGGGCAGCGGGTCCAGCAGGCCGAGTTCGGCCTTCAGGGCCAGGACGCGGCCGGCGGCGCGGTCGAGCAGTTCCTCGGGCACCTCGCCCTGCCTGACCCGGTCGATCAGCGGCGCGCCGTAGCACCGGACGGTCGGCAGTTCGATGTCGACGCCGGCCTGCAGCGCGAGCACGCCGGCCTCGGCCCGCGACCCGGCCACCCGGTGCCGGCTCTGCAGGAACGAGATGCCGAAGTAGTCGGCGACGACGACGCCCGCGAAGCCCAGCTCCTCGCGCAGCAGCCCCGTCAGCAGGCGCTCGTCGGCGGCGGCGGGCATCCCGTCGACGTCGGTGTAGGAGTGCATGACCGCGCGGGCGCCGCCGTCGCGCAGCGCCATCACGAACGGCTCCAGCACCACGTCGGCGAACTCGCGCGGTCCGATCGGCGTCGGCGCCATGTTCCGCCCGGCGCGGGACGCCGAGTAGCCGGCGAAGTGCTTCAGCGTCGTGACGATGCCCGATCCCTCCAGGGCGCTCACGTAGGCCGTGCCGAGGACCCCGACGAGATACGGGTCCTCGCCGATGCACTCCTCCGTGCGGCCCCAGCGGGCGTCGCGGACGACGTCCAGGACGGGTGCGAGGCCCTGGTGGACGCCGGCCGCCCGCATGCTCGCCCCGATCGCGGACGCCATCTCGGCCACCAGCTCCGGGTCGAAGGTCGCGCCCCAGGCGGGCGGGCTGGGGAACACGGTGGCGCCCCACGTCATGAAGCCGTTGAGGCACTCCTCGTGCGCGATCGCCGCGATGCCGAACCGGTTCCCGGCGGCGACGCGGTCCTGCAGCTCGCGGAGCCGGGCGGCGCCCTCGGCCGCCGGCACCGGCAGGGTGCCGAACACGCGGGTGAGCTGGCCGAGGCCGTAGGGCAGCACCTCGTCCAGGCTGGGGACGTCCTCGTCGAAGTCGTCCTCCATCGGCGCCACCTGCGCGCCCGGCTCGGCGGGCATCACCCAGAAGCCGGCGAGCTGCCCGGCCTTCTCCTCCGGCGTCATCCGGGCCAGCAGGCCGGCGACCCGCTCGTCCGCGGGGGAGAGCGGGGCCGGGGGCTGCGGACGCGGGGGCGGCGGGGCGGTGGACCCGCGGACGCGTAGATCGGTGGCCAGTTCCACGCGCGGCGTCAGCGGCGGGCGGCCGTCCAGCAGCTGGAGGAGGGTGCGGGCGGCGACGCGGCCCATCTCCTCCAGCGGCTGCCGGACGGTGGTCAGCGGCGGCGACAGCCACTCGCAGGTCGGCAGGTCGTCGAAGCCGACGACGCTGAGGTCCTCGGGGATGCGCAGGCCGGCGAGCCGGGCCGCCTGGTAGGCGCCCATGGCCTGCTCGTCGCTGCCGGCGAAGATCGCGGTCGGCGGGTCGGGCAGCTCCAGCAGCTCGCGGGTGTGGGCGAAGCCGCCGCGGTGGTGGAAGTCGCCGTACCGGACGAGATCCCGGTCGACCTCGATCCCGGCGCGCTCCAGGGCCGTCCGGTAGCCGTCCACGCGGGCCTGCGTGCACAGCATGTCGGCGGGCCCGCCGATCATCCCGATGCGGCGGTGGCCGAGGCCGATGAGGTGCTCGGTGGCGGCCAGGCCGCCGGCCCAGTTGGTGGCGCCGACGCTGGCGATGTCGGTGTCCGGCAGGTTCACCGGGTCGACCAGCACCAGCCCGACACCCGCCTTCTCCAGCTGCGCGCGCTGGCGGTGCGTCATCCGGGAGGTCACGAGGATCACGCCGTCGCTGTGGTGCAGCGCGGGCAGGTTCTGCCAGCTCGGCGGGCGCGCGTCGTCCTCGCGGACGAGCGAGACCACGACGCCGGTGCCCTGCTCGGCGCACTCGGCCTCGACGCCGCGCAGGATCTCCACCGCCCACGGGCTGTCCAGCCCGGCGAGCACCAGGTCGATCAGCCCGGACCGGCGGGCGCGCCGGGCGACGCCGCCGGGACCCGGGTAGTTGTGGGTGCGCAGCAGCGCCTCCACCCGCTCGCGGGTCGCGGCGGCCACGTCGGTGCGGCCGTTGAGGACCTTGGACACCGTGGCGGGGGAGACCCCCGCCTCGGCGGCGATGACGGCCAGGGTCGGCCGGGACGGCGGCTCCGGCATTTCGTCGGTGGTGCGCACGGGCACGCTTCTCTCCTCCCCGAGGAAACGATTGCGAACAGTATCGCAATCTTTCGCGCTCTCCTAGTCCCGAGATTCGAGTTCATCCGCCATGCGTGGCGTGGTCAAGTGTGTGCCGGATGCGGCGAAGTGCCCTCAGGGCCTTGACCGAAAGGGAACGCGTTCTTAGAGTTCCACGGCAACGGAGCCTCGAAGAGTTTCGAAATGTTTCGAGCGGATCGCCGTCCGCTCCGGCCGCCGCCCACCCCATCCAGGAGACCACCATGGGCATCCCCCACCTGTCGCGCCGCTCGTTCCTGACCGCAGTCTCCGCAGGGGCGGCCGCGGTCACCGCCGCGCCGCTGCTCGCCGCCTGCGGCGACGGCGGCTCCGGTTCGGACGGCAAGGTCACGATCGAATGGATGGACATCGCCACCACCGAGCCGTCCAAGACGATCTATCCGAAGATCGCCAAGGCGTACGAGGCCGCGCACCCGAACGTCAGGATCAAGCTCACCAACCTGGAGAACGAGGCGTTCAAGTCGAAGATGACGGCGCTCACCGCCTCCGGGAAGGTGCCCGACATCTTCGTGACCTGGGGCGGCGGCGTGCTCAAGCAGCAGATCGACGCCGGCCTCGTCAAGGACCTCACCTCGTCCGCGTCCAGCCTGCTGAACACCGTCACCCCGGTGTCGCTGAAGCCGTACCAGTTCGACGGGAAGACCTACGCCGTCCCGTACGACATGGGCATGGTCGGGTTCTGGTACAACAAGCGGCACTTCGAGAAGGCCGGCATCAAGGCGCCGCCGAAGACCTGGGCGGAGTTCCTCGACGACGTCCGCAAGCTCAAGGGCGCCGGCATAACGCCCATCGCGCTCGGCGGCAAGGACAAGTGGCCCGGCATGTACTACTGGGCCTACCTCGCGATGCGCATCGGCGGCCTGACCGCGATGCAGCAGGCCGCCAAGACCAACGACTTCACCGGGCCCGCGTTCATCGGCGCCGGCCAGCACCTCAAGGAACTCGTCGACCTGCAGCCCTTCCAGCCCGGCTTCCAGAACGCCGGGTTCGACAGCCCCGGCGGCGAGGCCGCCACCGTCGGCGCGGGCAAGGCCTCCATGGAGCTGATGGGGCAGTGGGCCCCGGCGGTGGAGAAGGACGCCTCCGGCAAGGGAATCGCCGACGACGAGGGCTGGTTCCCGTTCCCGGCAGTCGACGGCGGGCAGGGCGCCCTCACCGACGTCTTCGGCGGCGGCAATGGCCACGCCCTCGGCAAGGACGCGCCCAAGGAGGCGATCGACTTCCTCGCCTTCCTCATCAACGCCGAGAACGAGCACGAGCTCGTCTCCTCCGGCGCCTTCATGCCGGTCGTGAAGGGCGCCGAGAGCGCGCTCGCCGACCAAGGCCGCAAGCAGGTCGCCGAGGCGCTCGGCGCTTCCACCGGGTTCCAGCTCTACCTCGACCAGGCTTTCCCTCCCGCCGTCGGGCAGCAGGTCAACGACAGCGTCGCCGCGCTCATCGGCGGCAAGGCGACGCCCGAGCAGGTCGCGCAGCAGGTCACCAAGGCGGCCAAGAGCCAATGACCGAACCGCTGACGCTGCCCGCCGCGGCCGGCGACCGGCGGCGCACCGCCCGGGCCCCGCGCGAGCGGGGCTCCCGGGCGCCGCTCGGCCGGCGGCTGCGCGGCTGGGCGTCCGCCACCTGGTTCCTGGTGCCGGCCCTGCTGCTGTTCTTCCTGTTCGTGCTGATCCCGATCGCCGTCGCCCTCTACACGAGCCTCTTCAAGTGGGGCGGCTTCGGCCGCCCGGAGGACTTCGTCGGCCTGGACAACTACCGCAAGCTGTCCGGCGACCCGGTCTTCCGCGGCGACCTGTGGCGCGGCCTGCTCATCGTCGTGCTGTCGCTGGTCGTCCAGCTGCCGATCGCGCTCGGCACCGCCGTGCTGCTGAACCAGCGGATGCGGGGACGCGCGGTGTACCGGGCGGTCTTCTTCGCGCCCTACATCCTGTCCGAGGTGATCGCCGGCGTGCTGTTCGGCATCATCTTCCTGCCCGGCAGCGGGCTCGCCGACGAGCTGGTCGGCGGCCTTCCGCTGGTCGGCGGCCTCGCCGGAAAGTGGTTCTCCGATCCCGGCACCGCGCTGCCCACCCTGTTCGCCGTCATGACCTGGAAGTACTTCGGCTTCCACATGATGATCTACCTCGCCGGGCTGCAGGGCGTCCCGGCGGAGGTGCTGGAGGCGGCCGCCATCGACGGGGCCGGGCCGTGGCGCCGGTTCCGCTCGGTCACGCTGCCGCTGCTCGCGCCGACCCTGCGGATCAGCGTGTTCCTGTCCGTCATCGGCTCGATCCAGCTGTTCGACCTGGTGTGGGTCACCACGACGGGCGGGCCGACCAATTCCACGGAGACGATGGCCGTCACCATGTTCCAGTTCGGATTCAAGCGCTACCAGATGGGCTACGCGAGCGCGATCAGCGTGGCGATGTTCCTCATCAGCATGGTCTTCTCGCTGCTGTACCAGCGGTACGCGCTGCGCCGCGACCTGCAGGGCGCGGTCACCTCGGCGGGAGGCCGGCGATGAGGGCGGCGGCCGTCCGGGGCGCGTCCCGCCACGTGCTGGTGTGGGTGCTCGGCTCCTTCGTCGTCGTCCCGCTCCTGTACGCCGTCGTGTCCGGGTTCAAGACCACCGGCGACCTCACCACGGACCCCGCCGGGCTCCCGCACCCGTGGAAGGTGTCGAACTACACCGGCATCCTGTCGTCGGACACCTTTTGGCGGCAGATCGGCAACAGCGTGCTGATCGCGGTCGCCACCACGCTGATCACCGTGGCGGCCGCCGCGCTGGCGGCGTTCGCGTTCGCCCGCTACGCCTTCCGCGGCCGCGAGTTCTTCTTCACGCTGTTCGCGGCGGGCCTGATGTTCCCGCCCGCGGTGGCGGTGCTGCCGCTGTTCGTCCTGCTGCGCTCGTTCGGGCTGCTCGACAACCCGCTGGGGGTGATCCTGCCGCAGGCCGCGTTCGCGCTGCCGATGACGCTCATCATCCTGCGGTCCTTCTTCCGGACGATCCCCGCCGAGCTGGAGGAGGCCGCCGTCATGGACGGCTGCGGCCGGTTCGGGTTCTTCTGGCGGATCCTGCTGCCGATGGCGCGGCCCGCGCTCGGCACCGTGTCGGTCCTCGCCATCGTGACGAGCTGGAACAACTTCCTCCTGCCGCTGCTCGTGCTGGGGGGCCAGAAATGGCAGACGATCCCCGTCGGCATCCAGCAGTTCCAGGGGCAGTACGCGACGAACTACGCGCTCGTCATCGCCTACATCGTGCTGGCGATGATCCCCGCGATCGCGTTCTACTCCGTCGCCGAGCGCCAGCTGATCGGCGGCCTGACCGCCGGCGCGACGAAGGGGTGACGGCACGCCCCCGGCGTCGCGGAACGATCGGCCCGCCGTCGCCCGGCTCGCGGACGCCCGGCTCGCGGACGCTCAGTCCGCGAACGCGAACAGCGTCTTGGCGAACAGGTCGGGATCGTCGGCCATCGCCATGTGCCCCTGCCCGGGCAGCTCGACGACCTCGGCGCCGGGGACGATCCGGGCCAGCGCGTCCGCCGTCGGCCGCTGGTACGCCGGGCCGGCCGTCCCGACCAGCAGCTGCACGGGCACGCCTATCCCCGCGAACCGGGCGCAGTCCTCGATCCGCGGCACGCTCTCGCTCTCCCGGGCGAGCGGCGGGGCGTTGTCCAGGCAGGCGGCCCAGAACCGCCGCGCGCCGCGCAGCGCGTCGACCTGCCGCCGCGACAGGCCCATCAGGTCGCGGAAGACCGTCGCGAGGAGCCGGTCGTGGTCGCGCCCGTCCGCGAGCTCGCGGAGCCGCGCCAGCATCGCGGGGGAGGCGACCTCCCGCCAGGGCGTCGTGATCGGCGGCTCGTACAGCACGAGCCGCCCGATCGCGCCGGTCGCCGAGGTCGCGTGCAGGGAGCACAGGGCGCCGTAGGAGTGGCCGACAAGGAACACGTCGCCTCCGGCGGCCTCGGCGACCGCCGCGATGTCCTCGCCCTCGCGCTCGATGGCGTACGGGCCGCCCTCCCGGGCGCTGAGGCCGCGGCCCCGGCGGTCCATCGCGTGGACGGTGAACCGCTCGGCGAGCCTCGGGAGCACCGGCGCCCAGCACCGGCGGTCGACGGCCGCGCCGTGCACGAGGACCAGCGGCGGGCCCGCGCCCCGCGTCTCGTAGCCGACGATCGTCCCGTCGCTGGACTCGGCGAACCCGGTCTCGGTCACGCGGGGAGCGTACCGGCCCAGGTCGGGAACCGGTATGCGAACATATGTTCGTGTCCCGCGCCGCCACGATCCTGCACGCCGACCTCGACGCCTTCTACGCGTCGGTCGAGCAGCGCGACGACCCCGCGCTGCGCGGGCGGCCGGTGATCGTCGGCGGGGGCGTGGTGCTGGCGGCCAGCTACGAGGCCAAGGCGCACGGCGTCCGCACCGCGATGAGCGGCGGGCAGGCGCGCCGGCTGTGCCCGGGCGCCGTGGTCGTCCGGCCCCGGATGGACGCCTACGCCGAGGCCAGCAAGGCCGTGTTCGCGCTGTTCCGCGCGACGACGCCGCTCGTCGAGGGCCTGTCGATCGACGAGGCGTTCCTCGATGTGGACGGCCTGCGGCGGATCTCCGGGTCGCCCGCCGGCATCGCGGCGGGGCTGCGGCGCCGGGTGGCCGAGGAGGTCGGGCTGCCGATCACCGTCGGCGTGGCCCGCACGAAGTTCCTGGCGAAGGTGGCCAGCGGCGTCGCCAAGCCCGACGGGCTGCTCGTCGTCCCGCCGGACGGCGAGCTGGAGTTCCTGCGCCCGCTGCCGGTGCGGCGGCTCTGGGGCGTGGGCCCGGCGACCGCCGCCAAGCTCGCCGCCTACGGCGTCGTCACGGTCGGCGACGTCGCCGACATGCCGGAGGCGACGCTGGTGTCCCTGCTCGGTCCCGGCGCCGGCCGCCACCTGCACGCGCTGGCCCGCAACCGGGACCCGCGGCCCGTCCGCACCGGGGTGCGGCGCCGGTCGATGGGCGCCCAGCGCGCGCTCGGGCGCCGGCGGCGGCCGCCCGAGGAGCTGGACGCCCTCCTCGTCGGCCTCGTCGACCGGCTCGCGGGACGGCTGCGCGGCGCGCACCGGGTCTGCCGGACGGTCACCCTGCGGCTGCGGTTCGGCGACTACGCGCGCGCCTCCCGCTCGCACACGCTGCCGCAGGCCACGGCGGAGACGTCCGTCCTGCTGGACGCGGCGCGCCGGCTGCTCGGCGGCGCCGCCCCGCTCGTCGCCGAGCGCGGGCTGACGCTGATCGGGGTGTCGCTGGGCTCGCTGCACGACGACCGGATCGTGCAGCTCGCGCTGCCGTTCGACGCCGGCGAGGCCGCGGACGCCGCCGTCGACGGCGTCCGCGGCCGGTTCGGCTCGTCCGCGATCACCCGCGCGGTGCTGCTCGGCCGCGACCCGGGCATCGCGGTGCCGACGCTGCCCGACGAGCCGCCGGACTAGCGGAAGTCGGCGGCGTGGTCGCGGGCCCACTCGGCGAACGTGCGCGCCGGGCGCCCGGTGATCCGTTCGACGTCCCGGGTGACGGGCGGCGGCGCGTCGATGGCGGCGACGGAGTGCCGGATCAGCGCCTCGGCGACCTCCGGCGGTCCCCACCGGGCGAGGTCGCGGCGGTGCTCGTCCAGGTCTTGCCGTTCGACGGCGACGGTACGGCCGATCGCCTCGCCGATCCGCTCGGCCTGCCGCCGCCGCGTGAGCCGCTCCGGCCCGGTGAGGACGGGCGCGGTCCCCGCGTGCCCCGGTTCGGTCAGGGCGCGCAGCGCGACCGCGGCGATGTCGGCCTCGTGGATCGGCGCCGTCCACGCGATGCCGGAGCGGGCGACGGCCTCCTCCGCCTCGCCGTGCAGCCGGGCGATCGGGGCCGCCGAGGAGGCGTCGGCGCCCGCCGCCGACACCACCACGACGTGCTCGACGCCGGCCGCGCGGGCCGCGCGGCGAACCCGTCGAGGCCCTGCCGCTCGGCGTACAGGAAGACGCGAGCGGCGCCGTCGAGGGCCGGGCCGAGCGTGCCCGGGTCGGCGAGGTCCGCGCGGACGGCCTCGACACCGCCGGGAAGGCGCGCCGCCGCGGGGTCGCGGCCGGCCGCGCGAACGGGCAGGCCCGCGGCGACGAGCGCCGTCCACCCGGTGGCGGGGGAGCTCGAACTCGACTGCGAGATCCTGCCGGTCCCGGGCGGCGAGCACCGCGTCGTGCTGTACACGGCGGCGCCGGGCAGCGCGTCCGACCGGGGGCTTCAGAGGCTCCGCGGCACCTGAGCCGGGCGCGGCACCTCGATCCGGCGCGCCGCGGCCAGGGCCGCCAGGCGCCCGATCGCCGGGACCTCCAGCGGCAGCAGCGAGGGCCGCGGGTGGACGCGGCGGCGCCGGCCGCGCTCGACGGCCCGCACGACCGCCCGCGCGGCGGACTCGGGGGAGACCGGCGGGAGCGTCCGCACCGGCCGGCCGCGCCAGGGCAGCAGGCCGACGTCGCGGGCGTCGGTGTCGGTGGCGCCTGGCACGTACTCCAGGACGGTGATGCCGGTGCCGCGCAGCTCGTTGCGCAGCGTGCGGGTGGCGTGCGCGAGCGCGGCCTTCGCCGAGCCGTAGTGGCCGAGCATCGGGACCGGCAGCGCCTGCAGCGTGGACGTGACGTTGACGACCGCGCCGCCGCCCCGCATCCCGGGCAGCAGCGCGCGGGCCAGCGCGAGCGGTGACCAGAAGTTCGTCTCGAACAGCGCCCGCGCGGCGTCGCCGTCGCCGAGCTCGCCCTGGGCCGCGACGAGGCCCGCGCCGGCGTTGCTCACCAGGATCCGCACGCCGCCCAGCGCCCGCGCCGCCGCGCCGGCCAGCTCGGCGGCGGCGCCCGGACGCGACAGGTCGGCCTCGATGACGTGCGGGCGCGTCCCGCCGCGGGCCGCGATCAGGTCGGCCGCCTCCTCCAGCGCGTCCCGCCGGCGCGCCGCGATGGCCAGCCGCGCCCCGCGCCCGGCCAGGGCGAACGCCAGGGCGCGGCCGATCCCGCTGGACGCGCCGGTGAGCAGGACCGGCGCGTCCGCCAGCTCGATCCGGGCCATCATCGCCTCCCGATATTGACTGATTATCAATCAGTTTCGGAGGCTAGACTCGTCCGCGACCGCACGTCAATGCGAGGGAGCCGCCGATGGCCCGGCCCGACCGCCGCCAGATGCTGATCGACGCCGCCGCCGAGCTGTTCGCCGGCCGCGCCTACGACGAGGTCACCACGACCGAGATAGCGCGGCGGGCGGGTGTCGCCTACGGGCTGATCGCGCACCACTTCGGCAACAAGCGCGGCCTGTACCTCGCGACGATCCGGGCCGCCGCCGACCGGCTGCGCGTCGTGCACGAGGCGGAGCCCGAGGGCGCGGCGCCGGGGGAGCGGCTGCGCGCCGCCCTCGACCGGCACATCGCCTTCATGGAGGCCAACGCCGCCGGGTTCCTGGCGGTGATGCGCGGCGGCAACGGCTCCGACCCGGAGGTCCGCGCGATCGTGGAGGACCTGCGCTGGCAGGGCGCGCGGCGGCTGCTGGACGCGCTCGGCGCCGCCGGCCCCGCGCGTCCCGTCCTGCGCACCGCGATGCGCGGCTGGGTCGGCTACCTGGACGAGGTCGTCATCGACCACCTGCGGCACCGCGACGTCCCGCGCGACCGGCTGGCGGCCCTCGCGGCGGCGACGCTGGCGGGCGCCCTGCGCGCCGCGCGCGCGGCCGACCCGGACATCGGCCTCGACGCCGGGCTGATCGACCTGCTCGACGCCTGACGCCGGCGGACCGGACGCGGTGCGTCCCGGCGCGAGCACGGCGCGTCCCGTGAGACGATCGTCTTCCCCGGGACGAAGCGGAGAGTGCCATGGCCGAGGAGAGGTGGTCCCCCGCCCACGTCGACCTGACGACGCCCAACACCGCGCGGATCTACGACTACCTGCTCGGCGGCAAGGACAACTACGCCGCCGACCGCGAGGTGGCCGAGCAGCTGATGGCCGTCATCCCCGAGGCCCGGACGGCCGCCAGGGCGAACCACGCCTTCATCGGACGCGCCGTCCGGCACCTCGCGCGGCAGGGCGTGCGGCAGTTCATCGACGTCGGCAGCAAGCTTCCGGCGGACGGCAACGTGCACGAGGTGGCCGCCGCCATCGCCCCGGACGCGACCGTCGTGTTCGCCGACGGCGACCCGGTCGTGCTGGTGCACGCGCGGGCGCTGCTCGCCGGCACCGAGCGGACGGCGGTCGTGCACTGCGACCTCGCGCGTCCCGAGACGCTCCCGGACGACCCCGAGGTCCGCGAGCACATCGACTTCACCGAGCCGGTGGCGATCGTGCTCGACCGCGTCCTGCACTTCATCGGCGACGTCGCCGACGCCCGGCGGTCCGTCCAGCGGCTGCACGACGCCCTCCCGCCCGGCGGCCACCTGGTGTTCACGCACATCACCCAGGACCCGCAGCCGGAGTCCAGCGGCGACGTCGGGCAGGTGTTCAAGCCGACCAGCGGGCACTTCTGGGGCCGCACCCGCGCCGAGATCGAGTCGATCGTCGAGCCGTTCGACCTGCTCGACCCCGGCCTCACCTACACCCCGCTGTGGCGGCCCGATCCCGGCGGCGACGAGGTCCGGCACCCCGAGCGGACGTTCACCCTCGCGGGCGTCGGCCGCCGCGCCTGACCCCGCCGCGCCCGATCCCGCCGCACGCGGCCCTTCCGCCCGGCCGCCGCAGCCGGACGGGTCAGGCGGCGAACGCGGGGGACGGCAGGCCCTGCGCCGCGTCCGGGACGACGAACAGGGATCCGGCGTGGGAGTCGTCCTTCGGGGCGCCCGCGGCCGCCGTCGTGACGTAGAGGTCGCGGAGGTCCGGGCCGCCGAACGCGCAGGCGGTGGTCTGGGTGGCGGGCACCTCGACGGTGCGGTCGAGACCGCCGGCGGGGGTGTAGCAGAGGACGCGGCCGCCGCCCCACAGCGCCACCCAGAGCCGCCCCTCGGCGTCGACGGTCAGCCCGTCCGGCAGCCCCGGGACGGAGACGAACACGCGGCGGCCGGTGGCGCCCTCCTCGGGGCGGAAGTCGAAGACGTCGATGCGGCGCGTGGGCGTGTCCACGTAGTACATCAGGCGCCCGTCAGGGCTCCAGGCGATCCCGTTGCTGACCGTCACATCGTCCAGCACCGTGGTCGTCCCGCCGTCGGGGAGGACGCGGCGCAGCCGGCCGCCTCCCGGCGCCTCGTCGTAGCGCATGGTCCCGGCCCAGAACGCGCCGTCCGGGCCGACGGCGGCGTCGTTGCCGCGGCAGCCCGGGACGGGGTGCTCGGCGAGCCAGCGGAACGAGCCGTCGGGATCGTAGAGCCCGACGCCGTCGCGGAGGTTGACGACCAGCCCGCCGCCCGCCCGGGGCCGGGCCGCGCCCACGTGCTGGGCCGTGTGGCGGACGGTGTCGGCGCCGGTGGCCGGGTCGTAGGCGTGCACCTCGTTGCCGAGGATGTCGACCCAGAGCAGCACGCCGCCGGCGGCGTGCCAGTTGGGTCCCTCGCCGAGCCGCGCGCGGGAGGGCAGGGCGATCTCGATGCGGTGTTCCATGCGGATCCTCGGTCGCTCCGGACGGGCGGGAGCGGGCACCGGGCCGGCGGTGGCCCGGTGCCCGCTCCCGGCCGGGGTCAGGACGTGGAGAAGGAGTAGACGCTGGTGGAGTCGTAAGTCTGGCCGGGCCGCAGCGTGGTGCTCGGGAACTGCGGCTTGTTGGGCGAGTCGGGGAAGTGCTGGGTCTCCATGGCGAACCCGTCGCCCTGCCGGTACATCGTCCCGCCGGTGCCGACCAGCCGGCCGTCGAGGAAGTTGCCGGAGTAGAACTGCAGGCCGGGCTGGTCGGTGCGGATCTCCATCACCCGGCCGGTGGTCGGCTCGGTGACGCGGGCGGCGAGCTTCATGCCGGTGCCGTCGAGCACGAAGTTGTGGTCGTAGCCGCGCCCGTACACCATCTGCTGGTCGCCCTGGCGGATGCGCTCGCCGATGGTGTGCGGCCGGGTGAAGTCCAGCGGCGTGCCGTGCACCGTGGCCAGCTGCCCGGTCGGGATGAGGGTGGAGTCGACCGGCGTGAAGCGGGACGCGTTGATCTGCACCTTGTGGTCGTAGACCTCGCCGGACCCCTCGCCGGCCAGGTTGAAGTAGGTGTGGTTGGTGAGGTTGACGACGGTGGGCTTGTCGGTGGTGGCCTGGTAGCGGATGCGCAGGTCGTTCCCGCGGGTGACGGTGTAGGTGACGGTGGTGCGGAGCGTGCCGGGGTAGCCCTCCTCGCCGTCGGGGCTGACGTACGACAGCCGGAGCGACACCGCGTCGCCGCCCGTGACCGGCTGCGCCGTCCACACCCGCTTGTCGAAGCCGGTCGTGCCGCCGTGCAGGCTGTTCTGCCCGTCGTTGGCGGGGACCTTGTAGGTCGTGCCGTCCAGGGTGAACCGAGCGCCGCCGATCCGGTTGCCGTAGCGCCCGATCAGCGCCCCGAAGTACGGGTTCTCGTCCTTGTAGGTGTCGCTGAGGTAGCCGTCCAGGGTGCGGAACCCGAGCGCCACGTCGGCGGAGCGGCCGTGCCGGTCGGGGACGTCGAGGGACTGGACGATGCCACCGTAGGTGAGGATGCGGACCTTCATCCCGTGGCCGCTGCCGAGCGTGTACCGGTCGATCTTCGTGCCGTCCGGCAGCGCGCCGAACGGCTCCTTGGCGATGGTCGGCCCGGAGGACGCGGCCGTGGCCGGGACGGTCATCAGGCCGCCGGCGAGCAGACCGCCGGCGAGCAGGGCGGCGGAGGCCAGCGGGACGGTGAGGGGTGGGACGCGCTTCATCGGTGTTCCTCTCGCTTGGGGGGAGGGAGGAGACGGACTGGCGTGTTCTGGTAGGGGACGGGGACCTTTCCGGTGGAAGAGGGAGACCACGGGGTCGTCCGGACGGATCGGTGGCGGGGCGGGCGCCCGCCCGGTTCAGCGCAGCAGCGGGGAGCCGGACCGCCGCTTGGTCCACACGTCGAACGCGACGGCCGCCAGCAGGACCAGGCCCTTGACCAGCATCACCCGCTCGCTCGGCGCGCCCATCAGCGACATCCCGTTGTTGATCACGCCCATGATCAGGCCGCCGGTGATCGCGCCGACCACCTTGCCGACGCCGCCCTGCACCGCCGCGCCGCCGATGAACGCGGCGGCGATCGCGTCGAGCTCGAAGGTGTTGCCCGCGGTGGGGCCCGCCTGGTTGAGCCGCCCGGCGAAGATGACCCCGGCCAGCGCCGACAGCACGCCCATGTTGACGAACAGCCAGAACACCACCGACTTGGCCCGCACGCCGGACAGCACGGCCGCCTGCAGGTTGCCGCCGACGGCGTACACGTGCCGGCCGAACACCGACCGGCTCGTCAGCAGCGAGTACGCCAGCACCAGCACGGCCAGCAGCACCAGCACCCACGGCAGGTTGTGGAACCGGGCCAGCTGCACGGTCACCGCCATGATCAGCGCGCCCGCCGCGACGATCTTCAGCAGGAACACCGGCACCGGGTCGACGGTCTGCCCGTAGCCGAGCCGCGTCGCGCGGGTGCGCCACCGGGAGACCGCCAGGCCCGCCACGACCACGATCCCGACCAGCAGGCTGAACAGGTCCGCGCCGCCCAGCGGCCCGAGCCCGACGTTGCCGAAGTAGCCGGAGGTGAACCCGTTCGACAGCGTGCGAACCTGGTCGGGGAACGGGCCGAGGCCCTGGTTGCCGAGCACCGTCATGGTCAGCGCCCGGAACAGCAGCATCCCGGCGAGCGTGACGATGAACGACGGGATGCCGAAGAAGGCCGTCCAGTACCCCTGCCACGCGCCGATCGCGGCGCCCGCCACGAGTGTCAGCAGCAGCGCGACCGGCCACGCGACATGGTGGCTGACCATCAGCCAGGCCGCGATCGCGCCGGTGACGCCGACCAGCGAGCCCACCGACAGGTCGATGTGCCCGGAGATGATGATGAGGATCATCCCGATCGCCAGGATCAGGATGTAGGAGTTCTGCACGATGATGTTGGAGATGTTCTGCGGCTGCAGCAGATCGCCTCCGGTCAGCACCGCGAACAGCACGACGATCAGCGCGAACGCGATGTAGATGCCGCTCTGCCGCACGTTCACGGTCAGCCGCGGCCGGCCGGCGGCGGGCGCCGCCGCGCCGCCGCGCGGCGCGGTCGCGGCCTGCGCGGCGTCGGTCTTCGCGGGCGCGGTACGGCTCATCCGGCCTGCTCCCTTCCCATGGTCATGTAGGACATGAGGCGCTCCTGCGTGGCCTCCGCCCGCGGCACCTCGCCGGTGATCCGGCCGGCCGCCATCGTGTAGATCCGGTCGCACATGCCGAGCAGCTCCGGCAGCTCGGAGGAGATCAGCAGGATCGCCCGGCCCTCGGCGGCGAGCCGGTTGATGATCGTGTAGATCTCGTACTTCGCGCCGACGTCGATGCCGCGGGTCGGCTCGTCCAGGATCAGCACGTCCGGATCCGTGAAGATCCACTTGGACAGCACGACCTTCTGCTGGTTCCCGCCGCTCAGCTGCCCGGTGGTGGCCAGCACGCTCGGCGCCTTGATGTTCATCCCGCCGCGGAACTCCTCGGCGACCCGGTACTCGTGGTACTCGTTCACCCACCCGGCCCGGGACAGCTTCCCGAGCCGCGCGGCCGACACGTTCCGCCTGATGTCCTGGATGAGGTTGAGCCCGTAGCGCTTGCGGTCCTCGGTGGCGTAGGCGATGCCGTGCCGGATCGCGTCCCGCACCGTCCTCAGCCGGACCTGCTCACCGTCCTTGTAGACGCGGCCGGAGATGTCCACCCCGTAGGACCGCCCGAACACGCTCATCGCCAGCTCGGTGCGGCCGGCGCCCATCAGCCCGGCGAGCCCCACGATCTCGCCGCGCCGCAGCGTCAGGGCGGCCCCCGACACCACCGCGCGGTCGCGCTGCGCCGGGCTGTGCACCGTCCAGTCCTCGATCCGCAGCGCCTCCTCGCCGATCTCCGGCTCACGGGGCGGGAAGCGGTGCTCCAGGTCCCGCCCGACCATCCCGGAGATGACGCGGTCCTCGGTGACCCCGCCGCCGGACGGGTCGAGCGTCTCGATCATCCGGCCGTCGCGCAGCACGCTGACGGTGTCGGCGATCGCCAGCACCTCGTTCAGCTTGTGCGAAATGATCACGCAGGTGATGCCGTCGTCGCGGAGCCCGCGCATCAGGTCCAGCAGGTGCGCGGAGTCCGCGTCGTTCAGCGCGGCGGTCGGCTCGTCCAGGATCAGCAGCCGCACCCGCTTGGACAGCGCCTTGGCGATCTCCACCAGCTGCTGCTTGCCGACGCCGAGGTCGGCGATCGGGGTCACCGGGTTCTCCGGCAGCCCGACCCGCTCCAGCAGCAGCCCGGCCTCGTGGTTGGTGCGGTTCCAGTCGACCAGGCCCCGCCCGAGGAACCGGCCCCCCAGGAACCCGCGCGACGCCCGCTCGTTGCCGAGGAAGATGTTCTCGGCGATCGACAGCTGCGGGCACAGCGCCAGCTCCTGGTGGATGATGACGATCCCGCGCTCCTCGCTGTCGCGGATGCCGGAGAACCGGCACGGCTCGCCGTCGAAGAGGATCTCCCCGTCGTACGAGCCGTGCGGGTAGACCCCGGACAGCACCTTCATCAGCGTGGACTTGCCGGCCCCGTTCTCGCCGCAGATCGCGTGGATCTCGCCGCGGCGCACGGTCAGGTCGACGTCCGCCAGCGCGTTCACCCCGGGGAACGTCTTGGTGATGCCGCGCATCCGCAGGATCTCGTCGGCCCCCGCGGCGCCGGCCGCGCCGGCGCCCTCCGCGAGGGCGCCCGACGCGTCCGTGCCCGTCGTGTCGGTGGTGTCGTCGGTGGTCACGGCGTCATCCCAGCTGCGCCTGCGTGTAGTAGCCGGACTGCACGAGCTCGGTCTGCACGTTGGACTTGTTGACGATCACCGGCTGCAGCATCTGCGTCGGGACGACCTTCTTCTGGTTGTTGTAGTCGGTGGTGTTGTTGACCTGCGGCTTCGCGCCCTTGAGGATCGCGTCGGACATCTTCGCCGCCTCGTCGGCGAGCTTGCGGACGTCCTTGAAGATGGTGGAGTACTGCTCGCCCGCCAGGATCGACTTCACCGACGCCCGCTCGGCGTCCTGCCCGGTCACCACCGGGTACGGCTGGCTCGGGGTGCCGTAGCCGTTGCTCTTGAGCGCCGACAGGATGCCGATCGACAGGCCGTCGTACGGCGAGAGCACGCCGTCGACCTTGGCGCCGCCCCGGTAGGTCTTGGTGAGGATGTCCTCCATCCGCTTCTGCGCCGTGGCCGGGTCCCAGCGCAGGATCGCCATGGTCTTGAAGTCGGTCTGGCCGCTCTTGACGACCAGGGTCCCCTTGTCGATGTACGGCTGGAGCACCGACATCGCGCCCTTGTAGAAGAACGGGGCGTTGTTGTCGTCGGGGGACCCGGCGAACAGCTCGATGTTGAACGGGCCCTTCGCCTTGCCCTCCGACCCGTCCGCGTTCTTGATCTTCAGGCCGGTGAGCAGCGAGGTCGCCTGCTCCACGCCGACCTTGTAGTTGTCGAACGTGACGTAGTAGTCGACGTCCGGGCTGCGCATGATGAGCCGGTCGTAGGAGATCACCGGGATGTGGTTCTGGTGCGCCTCCTGCAGCTGGCTGGTCAGCGCGGTGCCGTCGATGGACGCGACGACCAGCAGCTTGGCGCCCTTGGTGATCTGGTTCTCGATCTGGCTGACCTGCGTCGGGATGTCGTTCTCGGCGTACTGCAGGTCCACCTTGTAGCCGAGCTTCTCCAGGTCGGCCTTCAGCGTGTTGCCGTCGCGGATCCAGCGCTCGGACGACTTCGTCGGCATGGTCACGCCGATCAGCGCGCCCTTGGTGTCGCCGGACTTCCCCTTCTTGTCGATGCTCTTCTCGCTGGAGCCGCACGCCGTCATGGCGGTCGCCAGGACCAGCGCGGACAGGACCGTGGTGATGCGCCGGAGTCTCATCTCGTTCTCCTTCGGGGTGGGGGAGGGCAGCGGAGCGAATCAGCGTGGGACGGCGGACGTGGGCAGGGCCTCGGGCGTGGGCGGGAACCGCCGCAGCGGCCCCGGGTCCCGGGACCCGATCGGGGACATGCCCTCGCCCGCCCCGAGCCGGGCGAGGGTGTCCAGGACGAGCCGGCCGCGCCGCACCCGCTCCCGCGCGCTCGCCACGGCGGCGGGCAGCAGGTGGAGGCCGACCGGATACAGCGCGGGCGCGTTGCGCAGCCCGAACTTCAGATAGAGCGGCGCGCCGCAGCGGATCAGCTCCGCCGCGTCGTAGAAGCGGACGAACCCGCCGAGGTCGTCGGGCGCCTCGACGTAGAAGTCCATCGGCGCGGCGCTCACCGCGCGGATCTCGGCGAGCTGGGCGACGGTCAGGTCGCTCGGCACGTTGACCGAGTCGGCGCCGAGGCCCTCCCACACCGCGAACGAGGCCGGGTTCACCGGTCCGACCAGCGCGGACACCTTGAACGTGGTGTCGGCGGGCAGCCGGCCGGCCTCGCGCAGCCGGTGCAGCGTCCACAGCACGCCCTCGTCGGCGACCAGCAGCGACCGCACGCCGAGCCCGGTGGCGCGCTCGGCGTCCTCGACGCACTGGGCGAGCTGGTCGCGGCCGCGGGCGCGCGGCCCGGAGGCGTTGTAGGAGCGGCCGCCGGCGCCCGGCTCCCAGGTGCCGCGCGGGCCGAGGAACAGGCACAGCTCGATGCCGCGCGCGTCGCAGGCGTCCACCATCTCGCCGATCTCGGCGTCGGTGAGCATCCACACGCCGCTGCCCTGGCTGATGCGGTGCAGCGGCACCTCCAGGCGCTCGCTCTCCTCCAGCACCGCCGCCAGCACGGCGGGCCCCTCGCAGGACGGCAGTTCGGTGCGCCACGTGCCGCCGTCCGGGAACCGCAGGCCGGACGCGGGCGGCGGCGCGGCGCGGCCGGGCAGGCCGAGGGAGCGCAGCGCGTCCTCGCCGGGCGCGCGGCCGGTCTCGGCCGGGTCGTCAGAGAAGGGGTCCATCGGTCCTCCCGCCGGTCGGGGGCGTGTCGAGGTCGGGGCGCAGCAGCACCTTCCCGGCGTCGGGGGAGCCGCTGAGCCCGAGCGCCGCCGCGAACGCGGTCAGCGGCAGCTCGTGGGTGATCAGGGACGCCGGCCGCAGCACCCCGCTGGCGAACGCGCGCACCGCGTACGTCCAGTCGGCGGGGCCGGAGCCGAACACGGTGTGCATCGACAGGGCCCGGGTGACCAGCAGCGACGTCGGGACGGCGTCGGCCGGGTCGGCGGGGATGCCGGTGAGCACGACGCGCCCGCCGCGGCGCGCCAGCCGCACCGCCGAGCCGGCCGTGCCGGACGCGCCGGCGGTCTCCACGACCACGTCGAACGCCCCCTCGGGGGCCTCGCCCGGGCGGCTGAACGCGGTCGCCCCCGCGTCCAGCGCCGGCTCGCCGCGCTCCACCCGCGGGTCGATCGCGACGAGGCGGGCCGGCGACGACGCGGCGAGGAACTGCAGCGCGAGCATCCCGAGCGTGCCGGCGCCCACCACCGCGACCGTCTCGCCGGGACGCGGCGCCGCGTGCCGGACGGCCCCGGCGATGACCGCGGCCGGCTCCAGCAGCGCCGCCGCGCGCAGGTCCGCGCCGGGCGGCAGCACGTGCAGCAGCCGGGCCGGGACCAGCAGGTGGTCGGCGAACGCGCCGGGCCGGGTGAAGCCCGTCTCGTCGTAGCGGGCGGCGCACAGGTTCGGCGCGCCCTCGCGGCAGCGCCCGCACGCCATGCAGCCGCGGAACCCCTCGCCGACGACGGGCGCGCCGACCAGCGACGGGTCGGTGTCGGGGCCGACCGCCTCGACCGTGCCGGACCACTCGTGCCCGGGGACGACGGGGTAGCGGGAGAAGCCCTCGGGGCGCGCGCCGTCGAACAGCTCGCGGTCGCTGCCGCACAGCCCGGCCGCGGCGATCCGGACCCGGGCCTCGCCGCGGCCCGGCTCCGGCGGGTCGCCGGCGTCGATCCGCCAGCGGCCCGGCGCCTCCACGAGCACCGCGCGGCTCAACGGCGCGTCCCGCGGAAGTGCCAGCCTTCGGCGTACAGGTCGAAGTCGGCGTGCTGCTGGGGGAAGGCGGCGACCGCGTCGAGGTCCAGCTCGACGCCGAGCCCGGGCGCCTCCGGCAGGGCGAAGTGGCCGTCGACGACCTGCGGGGCGCCCTTCGCGACGTCCTTGACGGCGGCGTCGGCGAAGTCGTTGAAGTGCTCCAGGATCTTGAAGTTGGGGGTGCAGACGCCGAGCTGGAGGCTCGCGGCGGTCAGCACCGGCCCGCCGACGTTGTGCGGCGCGACCTGCACGTAGTAGGTCTCGGCGGTCGCGGCGAGCTTGCGGACCTCGGCGATGCCGCCGCTGTGCCCGACGTCGGGCTGCAGGACGTCGGCGGCCTGCAGCTCCAGCAGCTCGCGGAACTCGATGCGGTCGTGGACGCGCTCGCCGGTCGCGATCGGCAGCCCGGTGTGCGCCGACACCTTGGCGAGCGCCTTGAGGTTCTCCGGCGGGACGGGCTCCTCCAGCCACGCCGGGTCGAACCGGGCGAGCAGGCCGGCGAGCCGGATCGCGGTGGCGGGGGAGAACCGGCCGTGCATCTCGATGAGCAGCTCGACGTCGGGGCCGACCGCGTCCCGCACCGCCTCGACCAGGTCGATGGCCAGCACCGTCCCGGCGTGGTCCAGCTCCATCCGCCCGGCGCCGAACGGGTCGAGCTTCAGCGCAGTGTACCCGCGCTCCACGACGCGCTTGGCCGCCGCATGGAAGTCCTCGGGGGTCCGGTCGACGGTGTACCAGCCGTTCGCGTAGGCCTTGACGCGGTCGCGCACCTTGCCGCCGAGCAGCCGCCACACCGGCTGGCCGAGGGCCTTGCCGATGATGTCCCAGCACGCCATCTCGACGCACGCGATGCCGGACATGACGATCTCGCCCGCGCGGCCGAAGTCGCCGTACTTCATCCGGTGGACGAGGTCCTCGACGTCGAACGGGTCGCTGCCGGCGATGTGCCGGCGCTCCGCCTCGGCGAGGTAGCCGACCAGCGCGTCGGTGTGGCCGAGCATCCGCGCCTCGCCGACGCCGGTGAGGCCCTCGTCGGTGCGGACGGTCACGAACGTGAGATTCCGCCACGGGGTCCCCAGGACATGGGTGCCGATCTCGGTGATGCGCAACGTGCCGCCCCTCTCGAATCAACCTGGCACTAGCTTGTGTTAGCGCTAACATTCGCGCCCTGCGGAACCGGTCCCTCCCTCGCCCGGGGTCAGCGGCCGCCGGGCCGCACGGCGGTGCTCTCCCTCACCACGAGCTCCGGTTCCACGGTGCGGCGCGCCGGCGGGCCGGCGCCCTCGCCCGCGGGGTCGTCGACGCGTTCCAGCAGCAGCTGGAACGCGTGCCGCCCGACCTCGCCGAACGGCTGCCGGACGCTGGTCAGCGGGGGCGCGAAGTAGGGCGCCTCCGGAACGTCGTCGAAGCCCACCACGCTCACCTCCTCCGGGACGCGGCGGCCCGCCTCGCGCAGCGCGCGCAGCAGGCCGAGGGCCATCGGGTCGTTGGCGGCGAACACCGCGGTCACCGCCGGGTCGGCGGCCAGCCGCCGGCCGAGCTCGTACCCCGACCGGGCGCTCCAGTCGCCGGACAGCGGCTCGGGGACCTCGCGGCCCTCGTCCGCGAGCACCGAGCGCCAGCCGTCCACGCGGGCGCTCGCGTCGATCCAGTCCGCGGGCCCGGCCATGTGGAACACGGTTTCGTGCCCGAGGCTCAGCAGGTGCCGGACGGCCCGCACCGCGCCCGCGCGGTGGTCCACCGACGCGACCGGCACCGGCAGGTCGTCGCCCGCGCCGACCGCCACCACCGGCATGTCCGGCGGGAGGCGCCGCAGCCCCTCGGCCGCCGACTGGTGCGGCGCGATGATGACGATCCCGTCCACCGACTGGGCGCGCAGCCGCTGCACGCCGTCCTCGATGGAGCGCTTGGTGAGCGAGCCGAGGCTGGCGATGTTGATCATGTAGTCGGCGCTGCGCGCGGCCCGCTCGATCCCGTACAGGGTCGACGCGGGCCCGTACAGCGTCGTGTCGAAGCTGACCACGCCGAGCACCCCGGACCGGCCGGTCGCGAGCACGCGCGCCGCCGAGTTCGGCCGGTAGTCCAGTTCGCGCATCGCCGCGAGCACCCGCTCGCGGGTCCGCGGCGCGACCTTGCCGGGGTCGTTCAGCACCCGCGACACCGTCATCGCCGAGACGCCCGCGAGCACCGCGACGTCCTCCATGACCGCCGCGCGCGGCCGCGCGCCGCCCGGCCCGGAACCGGACGGGCCGGTGCCGGACGGGGGAGGGGGCGCCGCGGTGGTCACTGTGATCTGCTCCACATCGATCGGGTGCCCTGAATGTTTGCGCTAACGCAAAACGATGTCAATACCCAGGAAACAATCGTGGTAGCGCAAACATCAAGCGCGGAGGAAAGGGGCGGCCGGAAACGCGCGTCGCGATCCGGTAACGGCGCTCTCCCCGGCGGGGCTGAGCGGGGACACTTCCCGTGCGTCCGGGAAAGCACGGTGCCCGCGCCCGTGGGTTCCCGGTACCGGGGGACCGCCCCGGGTCCCAGCATGGAAAGGATGGTCGTGGTGATATCCGCCCCGCGGAGGCGCAGGTCGCCACCGTGGTTCGGTGCGGAGACGAGGCGCGCCCTCGCCGCCGGCCTCGCGGTGGCCGCGCTCGCGCTGGCCGCGGGATGGCCGTACTGGCGCGACCATGCCGCCGCGGCGGCGCTCGGCCTGGTCAGCACCGGCGGGATCGCGGTGGTCGGCGCGCTGCTGGCGACGGGAACCCGCACCCGGCGCACCGGGCTGCTGTTCCTGGCCGCGTCGCTGTTCTGGGCGCTGAACTGGCTGGCGAGCTGGAACACCGGGCCCGGACCGCTGCTGTCGCCGTACGCCCAGGCCGACTTCTACCTCACCCTCGCGGTGGGCGTCCTGCTGTACCCGGCCGGACGGCTGGAGTACCGCGCCGACCGGATCTGGACGGTGTTCGCCTGCGCGGTCCTGTGGGGCTGCCCGACCGCGCTGTGGGTCACCTCGCGCCCCGCGTGGGCGGCGTTCCGCGGGCGGCACGTGTGGTGGCCGGCGCCGTTCCCCGACCACGCGGCGTTCCGCGCCGTCCTGGAGGTCTCCGCCGCGCTGTACCTCGTGCTCGCCGTCTCCTTCGCCGTCGTCCTGCTGCTGCGGCTGCCGAAGATGAGCCGGATGCGGCGGGTGGTGGCGCTGCCGGTCACCCTGGCCCTGGCGTTCGTCGGGCTCTCCGCGGCGCTGACGCAGCGGCCGATCATGGAGGAGTCCATCTCGCTGGACGCGCTGCTGCGGGTGTACGCGATCCAGGGCGCGGTGTCCGCCCTCATCCCGCTCGCGCTGCTGGCGTCCGGGCTGCGCGTCCGGCTCGCGGAACTGGCCGTCGCCGGCCGGATGCTGCGGCTGACCGCCCCGGTGTCGGTGGAGCGGATCCGCGACGCCCTCCGCGACGTCCTGCAGGACCCGTCCTTGGAGCTGTGGTTCTGGGCGCCCGCCGAGCAGGTCTACGTCGACACCGCGGGGCGCCCCGTCGCAGTGGCCGCCGGCGACGCCGGACCGGCGGACGGCGATCCGCCGGCGGGAGACGGGGGGCGGTGGCGCCGCCGCGTCGAGACCGCCGCCGGCGAGCCCCTCGCGATCGTGGAGCTGGGCGCGGCGCTGCGCGACCACGGGTCGCTGGTCGAGGCGGCGCTGGCGGCCGGCGGCCGGGCGCTGGAGACGGCGCGGCTCCAGTCCAACGTCCAGGCCGGCCTGGAGCAGGTGCGGTCGGCGTACGAGCGGCTGCTGCGCGCCGAGACCGTGGAGCGCGAGCGGCTGGCCCGCGACCTGCACGACGGCGCGCAGCAGCGGCTGCTGGCGCTCGGCGCGATGCTCGGCACCCTGGAGGCCCTCGCCGAGGACCCGGCCGTGAAGGAGCACGCGCGCACGTGCCGCGCGGAGCTGATGGCGGCGCTGGCCGAGCTGCGCGCGCTCGCCCGCGAGGTGCAGCCGGCCCTGCTCGTCCAGGACGGCCTCGGCCCGGCGCTGGAGGTCGTCGCCGAGCGGCTCGGCACCCGGGTGCTGCTGGACGTGACCGCCGAGCGCTACTCCCGCGAGATCGAGTCCGCGCTTTACTCGGTGCTCTGCGAGGCTTTGTCGTACGCTGTCGACTGCGCGCGTGCGACCCGCGTGACCGTCCGGGTGCGTCCGGACGGCCGCCGGCTGGTGGCCGAGGTCATCGACGACGGGGAGCGGCCGGGCGAGCCCGGCACGGTGCCGGACGCGCTGGCCGGGCGGATCAGGGCGCTGCGCGGGCATGTGGAAGTCGACGGCGAGCCCGCCCGGGGCACGACGGTGAGGATGGTCCTGCCATGCGAGTAGCCGTGGCGGAGGACAGCGGGATCTTCCGGCAGGCGCTGGTCACCCTGCTCACCACGGTCGGCATCGAGGTGACGGTGTCCGCGGGATCGGGCGAGGAACTGCTCGCCCGCGTCGCCGAGGACCCGCCGGACGTCGCGATCCTCGACCTGCACATGCCGCCGACGCACACCAACGAGGGCGTGGTCGCGGCGCGCGAGCTGATGCGGCGCCACGCCGGGATCGGCGTGCTGGTGCTGTCCGCCTTCAACGAGACGCCGCAGGCCATGGAGCTGTTCCGGGACCAGCCGCGCCGCGTCGGCTACCTGCTGAAGGACCACGTCACCGACGTCGACAACCTGCGCGGCGCGCTGGAGCGGGTGATGCGCGGCGAGGTCGTCATCGACCCGGACGTGGTGAGCCGGCTGGTCGAGGCCCGGCACCGGGAGCGGGAGCTCTCCCGGCTGTCCGGCCGCGAGCGGGAGGTCCTGGGCCTGATGGCGGAGGGGCACTCCAACGCGGGGATCGGCAAGCGGCTGCACCTGTCCGCCCGCACCGTGGAGGACCACGTCCGGGCCATCTTCACCAAGCTCAAGATCACCTCGTCGGGCGGGCCGCCCGGCCCGCAGGACAGCAACAAGCGGGTTCTGGCGGTGCTCACCTGGCTGCGCGCCGCCGAGACGCAGTGACACGGGCGCGCTGACACGGGCGCGCTGACACGGGCGCGCTGACACGGACGCGCTGACACGGACGCGCTGACACGGGCGCGCTGACACGGACGAGATGAGACGGACGCGCTGAGAGGGCCCGCGCGCGGCCCGGAGAACGCGTGAGGGCGCGCCCGCACCGCCCGTTCCGCGCATCGATCGGGTAACGGGCTTCCGCGCACGGCGGTGCTGTGGGGAGAATCCTCCGTACGAGTCCGGTCGCGGTACGTGACGCCGGTGGTGGCCCCCGCACGCCACCGGGGCGCGCCTCGGGCCGTGCCCGTGGCCGTCCGGTGCCCCCATCGTCCCGCCGGCGCGCCCCGGGCGCATCCGGGGAAACCCGAGGCCCGCCCGGTGGTTCCCCGGGGCCGCGTCCGCCGGCTCGCCGTGTGCGCGGTCTCCGGCGCGGGCCCCCGGGCCCTCGACAGGAAAGGGACGGCTGGCTGTGAGGACGGTGCGCCTGCGGGCGCCGTCGTGGTTCGGTGCTCCGCTGCGCCGCGCCGCCGCGGGGGGCGCGGCGGTGGCGGCGGGGGCGCTCGCCGCGGGCTGGCCGTACTGGCGCGACCACCCGGCCGCCGCCGCGGTCACGCTGGCGTGCTGCGGCGGGTTCGCCGTCGCGGGCGGGCTGCTGGCCGCCGGGAGGCTCGGCCGGCGGACCGGCGCCGCGTTCACCGCCGGCGCGGCGGCGTGGGCGGTGACCTGGACGGCGAGCTGGAACGCGGGCGCCGGCCCGGTGGTGTCGGTGTTCGCGCAGTCGGTCTTCTTCGTCGCGATCGGGGTGGGCGTGCTGCTGTACCCCGACGGCCGGCTCGACGGCGCCGTCGCCCGGGCGTGGACCGGCGTCACGGCGGCCGTCATGCTCGGCGGGCAGGCGCTGCTGTGCGCGCTGTCGCGGCCCGCGTGGAACGGGTTCGACGCGGCGGTGGCCTGGCCGTCGGTCGCCCCCGACCGGGAGGCGTTCGGCTCCGCCTACCGCGGCGTCACGACCGTGGAGGCGGTGCTGGCCGGCGTGCTCGTGGTCATCCTGCTGCTGCGGCTGCCGGGCACCGGCCGGCTCGACCGCCGGTACACCGTCCCGGTCGCCGTCGCCGTCACGGTCGGCGTCGCCGGGGCGCTCGCCGTGCAGGGCTCGCTGATCGGCCGCGACGTGACCCTGGACGACGTGATGGAGGTCTACCTCGTCCAGGGCGTGTTCGCGACGGTGCTGCCGCTGGCGTTCCTCGCCGCGGCGCTGCGCGCCCGGCTGGCCGAGCTGTCCGCCGCCGAGCGGATGCAGCGCCTCACCGACCCGGTGTCGGTGGAGAAGGTGCGGGACGCGCTGCGCCGCGTCCTGCGCGACGCCACCCTGGAGCTGTGGCTGTGGGCGGAGGGCGGCTACGTCGACGTCACCCGGCGCGGCGCCGCGGTCGGCGACGGGCCGGCGCCGGGCCGCTGGCGGCACGAGGTCCGCACGTCCGCCGGGGAACCGCTCGCCGCCGTCGACACCGACGACCGGCTGCGCGGGCACGAGCCGCTCGTCGAGGCGGCGCTCGTCGCGGGCGGCCGCGCGCTGGAGACCGTCCGGCTGCAGGCCGCGGCGCGGACGCACCTCGAACGGGCGCGCGACGCGCGGGAACGGCTCGTCCGCGTCCAGGCGGCCGAGCGCGAACGGCTCGCGGCCGAGCTGCAGCGCAGCGCCCAGCAGCGGCTGCGCGCGCTGGAGGAACTGCTGGCGGAGCTGGAGCGGGCGGTCGGCCCGCGGGCCCGCGAGCATGCGCGCGCCTGCCGCCGGGAACTGGCGGAGGCGGCCGCGGAGCTGGACGGCCTGGCCCGCGGCGTGCACCCGGCGATCCTCACCGACGCGGGGCTGGACGCCGCGATGCGGCTCGTCGCCGGCCGGGCGCCGGTGCCCGTCCGGCTCGACCTGCCCGGCCGCCGGTACCCGCCGGAGATCGAGTCGACGCTGTACTTCGCCCTCTGCGAGGCGCTGGCGAACGCGGCCAAGCACGCGGGCGCCGACGAGATCCGGCTGAGCGTGCGCGACGAGGCGGGCCGCGTCGTCGCCGAGGTCCGCGACGACGGGGCGGGCGGCGCGGGCGCCGTCCCCGGCGGCGGGCTCGCGGGCCTCACCGACCGGGTCCGCGCGCTGCGCGGGCACGTCGACGTCGAGAGTCCCCCCGGCCGGGGCACCACCGTCCGGATCACCCTGCCGACGCCCCGATGACCGGCCGGTCGGCACCGGCGGGTCCGGCTGCTCCGACCTCGCCGCGGACCTGACGTGGGAGGCCGTGCTTCTGGAACACTGGAACGCGCCGCCGCGCCACCCGGATCGCCGGGCGGCGGCGGGCGAGGACGGCGCGGACAGGGAGACATGGGCGAGCGGGTACGGGTGCGCAAGGACCGTGACGAGCGGCGCGAGCAGATCCTGGTGTGCGCGCGGGAGCTGTTCAGCGAACGGCCGTACGAGGAGGTCTCGAACACCGAGATCGCGGCGGTGGCGGGCGTCAGCCGGGGCCTCCTGAACCACTACTTCGGCACCAAGCGGGAGCTGTACCTGGCGGTCGTGGAGCGGATGCTGCACATCCCGCCGGTCCCGGTGCCCGCCTACGAGCCGGGGGCGAGCGTCCGCGAGCGGGTCACCGAGAGCATCACCGGCTGGCTGGAGCTGCTGGAGCGCAACGCCGGGACCTGGCTCGTCGCGCTGGACATGGCGGCGGGGACCGCGGGCGACGACGACCTCGCCCGGCTGGTGGACGCGGCGCGGGAGGGCGCGGTCGACCACATCACCGAGGTGGTCGGCCTGTCCCGGCTCGCCGCCGAGCATCCGGAGGTGCGCTCGGCGCTGCGCGGTTTCAGCGGGATGGCGGAGGCCGCGACCCGCGAGTGGCTGCGGCACGGCCGGCTCACCCGGGCGCAGGTGCACCTGCTGCTGGAGGAGACGATCATGCATCTGATCGAGGAGACCGTGCCGAGGATGACGGCCCGGGGCTGAGCGGCGCAGGACTGAGCGGCCCAGGGGTGAGCGGCGCAGGGGCGCGGCGGCGGTCAGACCTCGATGCACTCCATCGACGCGTCGGCGATGCGGCGGGCCGGCTCCTCCCAGCGGCGGCGCAGCTCCCACAGCACGCACTGGCCGCGGACGGCGGGCCAGCCGTCCGGCAGGTGCTCCACCGGCAGCCGCGGGTCGGCGCGGACGAGCTCCAGCCACTCGGTCGACATCCACAGGTAGCGGGCCAGGTCGTCGGGCGCGCCGGGCAGCGGCTCGGTGCGGTCCCAGCGGCGGAGGAAGGCGCGGTGGCCGGCGGCCAGGGGACCGAGGTCGAACGCCTCGCGGAGCATCGCCGGGACGTCGGTCGGCGCCTGCGCGGGGCCGGCGAACACCTTGAGGCGCCCGTCCAGGCCGAGCCCGGCGACGAGCGCGGGGACGTCGACCGCCGACGGCGCGATCCACGTGCCGTTGCCGAGCGACCCGAACCCCGCCCAGGCCAGCCGGGCGCGCAGGTCGTGCCGGACGCGCCGCCAGGACTCCGGCAGCGAGAACGCCAGCACGGTCCAGGTCCCGTCCCAGTCGGTGTTCAGCACGCCGCGCCGCCACACCCGGTCCTCGCCGTCGAGCAGGATCGCCTCGGAGCGCGGGGTGAGGCCGAAGTGCATCCGGCGGCCCGCCCGGTGCCGCGCCAGCAGCCCGCGGTCGACCATGCGGGCCAGCGTCGAGCGGACCGCGTGCTCGCCGACGCCGAGCCGGCCGAACGCGTCGATGAAGCTGCCGGAGAACACCGCGACGCGGCGGCCGAGCACGTAGTTCCCGAGGTAGGTCAGCATCAGCGACCGGGGCCGGAGCCGCGGCGGCGCGTCGGCGGCGTCCAGGGCCTCGGCGGCGTCCAGGGCCTCGCCGCCGCCCGGCGCGTCCGCCGCCGGGCGGCCTTCTCGTCCCATCCGCTCGGCTCCCGTCGTCCCGCCGCGCAGCGCGGCCCGGAAGGCGCCCGGGACCTCGTTGTTCGGCACATGCTTGACCGCTGTGAAGCATACGCCTAACTTCGGACGCGACGCCCTGAGAGGACCGCCGCATGCTCGACGAAGGACCCGGCACCCCGCCGGCCGCGCGCGGAGCCGCGCCGTCCCGGCCCGCCGCGCCCGGGCGGCGCCCCACCGTGACCAGCCGGGTCCTCGGCATCCTCGAGGCGTTCACGCCGGAGCGCCCGGCCCTGACCATCACCCAGATCGCGCGCCGCGCCGGGCTGCCGCTGTCCACCGCGCACCGGCTCGTCGGCGAGCTGACGTGCTGGGGCGCGCTCGAACGCGACGACGCGGGCCTCTACCGCGTCGGGCTGCGGCTGTGGGAGGTCGGCGCCCTCGGGCGGGGCCCGGCCCTCCGCGAGGCCGCGATGCCGTTCCTGGAGGACCTGTACGAGGCCACCCACGAGAACGTCCACCTCGCCGTCCTGGACGGCCTGGACGTCGTGTACATCGAGCGGATCTCCGCCCGCGACGCCGTGCACGTGTTCTCCCGCGTCGGCGGCCGCTGGCCGGCGCACGCGACCGGCGTCGGCCTGGCCATGCTCGCGTACTCCGGCCGGGACCTGCAGGAGCGCGCGATCGCCGGGCCGCTGCGCCGCTTCACCCCGAGGACCATCGCCACCGGTCCCGAGCTGCGCCGCGTCCTGGCGGAGGTCCGGCGTACGGGGGCCGCGGTCAGCGACGGGCAGGTGGAGACGTTCGCGATGTCCGTCGGCGCGCCGGTGTTCGGTCCGGACGACCGGGTGGTGGCGGCCGTCGCGGTCGTCGTCCCGGCGTCCGGCTGGGAGGCGCGCTCGCTCGTCCCCGTCGTGCGGGCCGGCGCCCGCGGCATCTCCCGCGCCCTCGGCGCGCCGCGCGCCCTGCGCCCGCCGGAGTCGGCGATGCGCGAGACCTGACCGGGGTCCCTTCCCGGAAGGGCGGATTCTTCCGCTGGACGGAATCGGTGTGGCCCGGCCTCGCGGGCGGCGGCGAGGGTCGTCTCCACGGTCCTTCGTCCCACCCCGAGGAGCAGCCCATGGCCGTCGCACGCAACCAGTGGTACGTCGCCGCCTACAGCGAGGAGGTCGGCGACGGCCTGCTCGCCCGGACGATCTGCGGCGAGCCGCTCGTCATGTACCGCACGGGGGCGGGGCAGGCCGTCGCGCTCGCCGACCGCTGCGTGCACCGGCGCTTCCCGCTGTCGGCGAGCAACCGCGACGGCGACCGGATCGTCTGCGGCTACCACGGCTTCACCTACGCCCCCGACGGGGCGTGCGTCGCCGTGCCCGGGCAGACCCGGATCCCGCGCACCGCCCGCGTCCCCGCCTACCAGGTCGTCGAGCAGGACTCGCTGGTCTGGGTGTGGATCGGCGACGGGACGGGCGACGCCGCCTCCATCCCGCGCGCCCCCTGGCTGAGCTCGCCGGACTACGTGACCGTCCGGGGCATGGAGCCGCTCGCCGCCCGGTACGAGCTGCTCGTCGACAACCTCCTCGACCTGTCCCACGAGACCTACCTGCACGCCGGGTACATCGGCACGCCCGAAGTCGCGCAGACCCCGATCACCACGGAGGTCGACGACGAGGCCGGGATCGTCTACGTGAGCCGCCGCATGAAGGACGTCGAGTGCCCGCCGTTCTACTCCGAGTCGACCGGCGTCGAGGGCCGGATCGACCGGTGGCAGGACATCGAGTACCACCCGCCGTGCTTCTACCTGCTGCACAGCCGGATCGCGCCGACCGGCGTGGAGCCCGGCCCGGACGGCGACGACCCGCACGCGTTCCACGTGGAGGTCGGCTACGCGATCGTCCCGGAGACCGACACGACCACCCACGACTTCTGGTGGGTCGCCCGCGACTTCGCGCTGGACGACGAGGGCGTCTCGCGGTTCCTGCACGACAGCAACCGCACCGTCGTCCTGCAGGACGTCGCGGCGCTGAACCTGCTGGAGACGGTGATCGCCGCCGAGCCCGAGGGCTACCAGGAGCTGTCCATCAACATCGACACCGGCGGGCTGGCCGCCCGGCGCGTCCTCCAGCGGCTCACGGCGGCGCGATGAGCGCCGGCCGCCTGCGGGTGGAGTGGTCCCCGGGGTCGGACCGGCTCACCGGCATCTGCCACTGCGGCGCCCGGCGCACCGCCGATGACCCGGCCGACATCTGGGCGTGGCTGCTCTCCCACCCCGACCACGACGCCTCCTGAAGCACCGGGGGCACCGGGACGTCCCGGTGCCCCCGGCGCTTCAGCCGATGTCGCGGCGCCGGAAGCCGAGCAGCGCGACCGCGGTGACGGCGACCGCCACGGCGGTCAGGACGGCGACCGGCAGGACGTCGAAGCCCCCGCCGGGCAGCTTCGGCGTGTGCGTGAACGGCGAGACGTCCATCACCGCCTGCGGCAGCTTCAGCAGCGGACCGACCTGCCCGAGCAGCAGGCACGCCGCCAGCACGCCCCACCCGGCGGACGTCGCGCGGGGGAGGAGGCCGAAGATCAGCGCGGCCACGGCGGCGACGACCCACACCGCCGGCAGCTGCACGAGCGCGGCGCCGAGCTCCCGGGGAAGCCGGCCGCCCAGGTCGTGGGAGCGGGCTCCGTGCACCAGCCCGACGGCGAGCCCGCTGAGGCCGAGGAGGACCACCGTCCCCGCGACGGTGACGGCGAGGCTCGCGACGGCCCAGCGGGTCCGGCCGACGGCGGTCGCGAGCACCGGCTCGAGGCGCCCGCCGCTCTCCTCCGCCCGCATCCGGAGCACGCTCTGCACCGCGTAGGCCGACGTGAACAGGGCCATGAGGCCCATGGCGGTGGCGAGGAACGCGTCCGCGACGTCCTCCTGCCCGCCCATCCTGCGGATCTCGTCGAGGACGGAGTCGCTGCCGTTGACCAGGTCGCCGACGCCGTCGGCGACGCCCCCGATGGCGAGCCCGTACACCAGGAACGCGACGGACCAGCCGAGCAGCGAGCCGCGCTGCAGCCGCCACGACAGGCCGAGCGGGCCGCGCAGCGACGCCGCGGCCCGGGCCGGGCCCGGCGAGGGGGCGAGGATCCCGGCGCCGAGGTCGCGGCGCCCGGCCAGCGCGTACGCGGCCGCGACCAGGAGCGCGGACGCGAGCAGGGGGAGCAGCAGCACGGCCCACTGCTCGCCGGCGTGCGGGCGCACCCGCTGCGCCCAGCCGATCGGGGACAGCCAGGACGCCCAGTGCGCGGAACCGGCGTCGGCCACGCTCCGGACCAGGTACGCGGCGGCGAGCACGGCGAACGCCAGCCCGTTGGCCAGCCGGGACGTCTCGGCGAGCTGGGCGGTGACGGCGGCGACCCCGGCGAACACCAGGCCCGCCCCGAACCAGGACAGCCCGAACGCGACCGAGCCCGCGACCGGCAGCCCGAAGAGGACCATGACGAGGGCGGCCAGGGACGCCGCGGCCGCGGCGGCCGTCACGGCGGTGGCGAGCGCGGCGGTCAGCGGGGCGCGGCGCCCGACGGCGGCGGCGCCGACCAGTTCCAGCCGGCCGGTCTCCTCCTCGGCGCGGGTGTGCCGGACGACGAGCAGCACGCACATGACGGCGGTGAGCGCGGCGCCGGTCGTGCCGACGCGCCACGCGCTGACGCCCGCGGCCGTGTGGTCGTTCAGCACCGGCCCGTACAGCGCCCGCATGGACGGGTTGCCGTCGATGCCGCGCGCGAAGCCCTCCAGCGCCGCGGGCGTGTCGTACCCGTTCTTGAAGCTGTACACGGTGCTGGCGACCAGCGCGGTGAGCACGTAGATCCAGGACGGCATCATGACGCGGTCGCGGCGCAGCCACATCTTCAGCAGCGTGCCCGCGCCCGCGAGGCCGCCCTCGGCGCGGGCGGCCCGCGCCGTCGGCCGCAGGGTGGTGGTGGTCATGACACGCCGCCTTCCTGCAGGGTCCGTCCGGCGTGGTCGTTCTCGTAGTGCCGCAGGAACAGCTCCTCGAGCGTGGGCGGCCGGCTGGTGAGGGAGCGGACGCCGATCTCGGTGAGCTGCCGGAGCGCGGCGTCCAGCTCGGCCGTCTCGACCTCGAAGGAGATGGTGTTGCCGTCGATGCGCACGTCGTGCGCGCCGGGCAGCGGAACGCCGCCGGGCGGCGCGGCGAGCTCCGCGTGGATCGACGTGCGGGTCAGGTGGCGCAGCTCGGCGAGCGTGCCGGTCTCCACGGTGCGGCCCTTGCGGATGATGGTGACGCGGTCGCAGAGCGCCTCCACCTCGCTGAGGATGTGGCTCGACAGCAGGACCGTCCGGCCGGCGCGCCGCTCCTCCCGCACGCACTCCTGGAACGCCTCCTCCATGAGCGGGTCGAGGCCGGAGGTGGGCTCGTCCAGGATGAGCAGCTCCGCGTCGGACGCGAACGCGGCGACGAGGGCGACCTTCTGCCGGTTGCCCTTGGAGTAGGCGCGCCCCCGCTTCTTCGGGTCCAGTTCGAAGCGGTCGAGGAGCTCGTCGCGGCGGCGGTCGTCGAGCCCGCCGCGCAGCCGCCCGAGCAGGTCGATGACCTCGCCGCCGGACAGGTTGGGCCACAGCGTGACGTCGCCGGGGACGTAGGCGAGGCGCCGGTGCAGGGCGGTCGCGTCGTGCCACGGGTCGCCGCCGAGCAGCCGCGCGGTGCCGGCGTCGGCGCGCATCAGCCCGAGCAGGACGCGGACGGTGGTGGACTTCCCGGCGCCGTTCGGGCCGAGGAAGCCGTGCACCTCGCCGGACGCCACGTCCAGGTCGAGCCCGTCGAGCGCGCGCGTCCGTCCGAACGTCTTGACCAGGCCCTCGGCCCGTACTGCCTCAGTCATCCTGCCTTCTCTCCCGGGTCTTCCTCGATGGGGGCGGTGCGCCCGAAGTTCCCGCTCTCGTACTCCCGCATCGCGGCGCGGGCGCGCGCCGCGAGCTCCCGGCTCAGCAGGCGGTCGTCGAAGATGTCGAAGAAGGCGCGGCGCAGCCGCAGCGAGCCTTCCGGGGTGAAGGTGTCGACGCCCAGCGCCCGTGACAGGTGCTCGTGCAGGACCTCCATCCCGATCGTCATCGCGACGAGCGCGGCGGAGTAGGCGTGCATGTCGGAGGTGGTGGGCATGATGACCCCGGGCGGCAGCGGCCCGGCGAAGTAGCGCTCGGTGGTGTCGACCAGGTCGTCGAACACCCGCGCCGCGGCCGGGGAGCCGTCGACGAGCGCGCGGGCGAGGTAGCGCCGCACCGGCAGGTCGATCCGCATCGCCTTCGCCAGGAACCCCGGGTCGCCGATGCCGTCGATCTTCTCGGCGCTGAGCCGGTGGATGGTGTCCAGCGCGTAGGCGTCGCACGCCTCCCGCAGCTCCTGCTTGGACCCGAAGTGGTGCTGGACGAGCCCGACCGACACTCCGGCCGCCTCGGCGATGCCCCGGAACGTGGCCCCCTTGATCCCGTGCTCGGCGAACATCTCCAGCGCGGCGTCCCTGATCCGCGCGCGCGCCGTCAGGTCCTCCGGTGCCGCGCCCGTCTCCGTCATGCTTCCGACCCCCCTCCAATACAAGCGTTCAGTTCCCAATACCGATGTATACCATACGCATGTATTGGCCGGAGGGTGCGGCGCTCCGGAGACGGGAGGCGACGGGGGCTGGAAGCGGCAAGTTAGCTTAGGCTAGCCTTATTTATCGTGCTGTCCCTCGCGCGGAGAACCCCCCGCACACCCCCGGCGAAGGAGGCCGCCGCGCCCCCCGCCCGGCATCCGGCGGGACGCTGGGCCGGGCTCGGCGTCCTCGCCGCCCTCCTGCTGCTGGCGGCCGCCGCGAGCCTGGCCGTCGGCGCCGAGCACGTCCCGCTCGGCCGGGTCTGGCCGGCCGTGCTCTCGCCGGACGGGTCGCGGGACGCGCTGATCGTGCACGGCCTGCGGCTCCCGCGCACCCTGCTCGGGATCGGCGTCGGCGCCGCGCTCGGCCTCGCCGGCGCGGTGATGCAGGCCCTCACCCGCAACCCGCTGGCGGAACCCGGCCTGCTCGGCGTGAACGGCGGCGCCGCCCTCGCGGTCGTCGTCGTCATCGGGGCGTTCCGCGCCGACGACGTCCTGGTCTACGTGTGGGCGGCGTTCGCCGGAGCCGCCGGGGCCGCGGTGCTCGTCCACGCGATCGGCGCGCGGGGGCGCGGCGGCACCTCGCCCGCGCGGCTGGTGCTCGCGGGAGCCGCCGTCAACGCCGTGTCCAGCGCGCTGACCGCCGGCCTGATGCTGCTCAGCCCGCGCGCCTTCAACGGCTTCCGGTTCTGGCAGGTCGGCACCCTCGCCGGGCGGGACGCCGCGGTGCTCGCCAGGGTCCTGCCGTTCATCGCCGCCGGGACGGCGCTGGCGCTGCTGCTCGCCCGCCCGCTGAACGCCCTCGGCCTCGGCGACGAGGCGGGCCGGGCGCTCGGCGCGTATCCGGGGCGGACGCGGGCGCTCGGCGCGCTGGCGGTCGTGCTGCTGTGCGGGTCGGCGACCGCGGCCGTCGGGCCGATCACGTTCCTCGGCCTCGCCGTCCCGTACGCGGTCCGCGCGCTCGTCGGGCCCGACCAGCGCTGGGTGCTGCCGTACTCGCTGCTGCTCGCGCCCGTCGTGCTGCTCGCCGCCGACATCGCCGGACGCGTCGCCGCGCCGGGCGAAATGCAGACCGGGATCGTCACCGCGTTCCTGGGCGCGCCGCTGTTCATGGTCATCGTCCGCCGCGGAAGGACGCGCGAGCTGTGAGCCGGGTGATGCGGGCGGGAGGGGCCTCGGTCCGGTGGGAGCCGCGGGCGGCGCTGGTGTGCGGGCTGGTGGCGCTTGTCGCGGCGGGCGCCGCGGTGCTCGTCGTCGGTTCCGGCGAGTTCCCCGTCTCGCCCGGGGAGGTGGTGCGCTCGCTCGCCGGGCAGGGCGACCAGGCGACCGGCTTCATCGTCCGCAGCCTGCGGCTGCCGCGCGCCGTGACCGGGCTGCTCGCCGGGCTGGCGCTCGGCACGAGCGGGGCGATCTTCCAGAGCATGTCCCGCAACCCGCTCGGCAGCCCCGACCTCATCGGCTTCACCACCGGGTCCGCGACCGGCGCGCTGCTCCAGATCCTGGTGTTCGGCGGCGGCGCGGTCGCGATCACGGTCAGCTCGGTCGCGGGCGCCTTCCTGACGGCGGCGGGCGTGTACGCCGTCGCGTACCGCCGGGGAGGCGGCGTGCACGGCGCCCGGCTGGTGCTGATCGGTGTGGCCGCCGCCGCGATGCTGGAGGCGGCGAACTCCTACCTCATCACCCGCGCCGAACTGCGCGAGGCGTACGAGGCCGCGTTCTGGCTGACCGGGAGCCTGAACGGGCGCGGCTGGGCGCAGGCCGTGCCGCTCGCCGCCGCGCTCGCGGTGCTCGTCCCGATGGCGCTGCTGCTCGCCCGCCCGCTCGGGATGGGGGAGATGGGGGACGACGCGGCGCGCGCGCTCGGCGTGCCCGTCCAGCGGACACGCGCGCTGCTCATGGTCGCGGGCGTCGGCCTCGTCGCGGCGGCGACCGCGGCGGCCGGCCCGGTGCCGTTCGTCGCGCTCGCGGCCCCGCAGCTCGCCCGCCGGCTGACCCGCCGCCCCGGCGCGCAACTGCTGCCCGCCGGGCTGACCGGCGCCGCGCTGCTCGCCTGCGGTGACCTCATCTCGCTGCACCTGCCGGTGGCGATGCCGGTCGGGGTGGTGACCGGCGTGCTCGGCGGCGCCTACCTGGCCTGGCTGCTGCTCACGGCGGGCCGCCGCGCCGCCGCCTGACGGCCTCCGGCCGGTCCCGCGCCGACGTCGGCGGACCCCGCGTTGACGCCGGACTGGCGATCAATTTAGGTTAGCCTTACCTAAGTTGAGGGGAGTTCCGTGCTGACCCGAGAAGAGCTGCACGCCGCGTTGACCGACGTGCTGGGCGAGGACGCAGGGCCCGGCGACAATCTCATCGAGCTCGGGATGGACTCGATCCGCCTCATGCAGCTGACCGGCCGGCTCCGCCGCCGCGGCGTCGAGGTCCGGTTCGCCGAGCTGGCCGAGCGGCCCACCCTCGCCGGCTGGTGGGACCTGCTCGCCGAGCGCGGCCAGATGGAGGCCCGTGCGCCGGAACCGGGACCCGAGGCGGGCGGCGAGCCGGTCGACGGCGGGGAGCCGGACGGCCCGTTCCCGCTGGCCCTCATGCAGCACGCCTACTGGATCGGCCGCGACTCCGGCCAGTCCCTCGGCTCGGTCGCCGCGCACCTGTACGTCGAGCTGGACGGCCGCGCCATCGACCCGTCCCGGTTCGAGGCCGCCGTGCGCGCGCTCGCCGACCGGCACCCGATGCTGCGCGTCGCGGTCGGCGACGACGGGACGCAGCGGATCCTGCCCGAGCGCCCCGGGCCCGCCGTGACCGTCCACGACCTGCGCCGCGCCGCCGACCCCGGCCCCGAGCTGGACCGGATCCGCGCCGAGATGTCGCGGCAGCGGCTCCCGATCGAGGACGGCCGCGTCTTCGACGCCCGCCTGAGCCTGCTCCCCGGAGGGACCGCGCGGCTGCACCTCGACGTCGACATGGTCGCCGCCGACGCGATGAGCTACCGCGTCATGCTGGCCGACCTCGCGGCGCTCTACGAGGGCGAGGCCCTCGCCCCGATCCGCTACGGCTACGCCCGCTACCTCGCCGACGACCCGCGCGCCGGCGCCCGCGAGCGGGACCGCCGGTGGTGGGCCGACCGGCTCGCCGACCTGCCGGGCCCGCCCGAGCTGCCGGTCGTCCCGGACCCGGGCGACGAGGTGGAGCGGCTGCACCACTGGCTGCCGCCGGAGGACAAGGCCCGCCTCATCGCCCGCGCCCACGCGGCGGCCGTGACCCCCGCGATGGCGCTCGCCGCCGTGTTCGCCGAGGTCGTCGGCGCCTGGTCGGCGACCCCGCGGTTCCTGCTGAACCTGCCGCTGTTCCACCGCGAGCCCGTCCACCCGGACGTGGACTCCGTCGTCGGCGACTTCACCGGCTCGATCATGCTGGAGGCCGACCTCTCCGAGGACCTGCCGTTCGTCGAGCGCGCCCGCGCCCTCCAGGCGAACCTGCACACCGCCGGCGCGCACGGCGACTACTCCGGCCTGGAGGTGCTGCGCGACCTGTCGCGGCTGCGCGGCGAGCAGGTCCTCGCGCCGATCGTCTACACCAGCGCGCTCAACCTGGGCGAGCTGTTCGGCGACGCGGTCCGCGAGCGGTTCGGCGAGCCCGCCTGGATCATCTCGCAGGGCCCGCAGGTGCTGCTGGACGCGCAGGTCACCGAGCTGGCCGACGGGCTGCTCCTGAACTGGGACGTGCGCCGCCCCGCGTTCCCCGACGGCGTCGCCGAGGCGATGTTCGCCGCCTACACCGGCGCGATCGCCCGGCTCGGCGCGGACGGTGCCGACTGGGACGCGCCGCTCGGCATCGGCGCGCCGCCGGAGCAGCTCCGCGTCCGGCACCGCCTCAACGCCACCGGGGCTCCGCCACCCTCGACCCTGCCCAAGGGGTTCTTCGAGCACGCCCGCCGCACCCCGGACGCCCCGGCCCTGCACTGGGGCGACGACGGCACCCTCACCTACGCCGAACTCGCCGACCGGGCGCTGCGCGTCGCCGCCGCCCTGGTCGCCCAGGGCGTCCGGCCCGGCGACCGGGTCTCGATCGAGCTTCCCAAGGGGCCCGGCCAGGCCGCCGCCGCCCTCGGCGTGCTCGCCGCGGGCGCCGCCTACGTGCCGATCGGCCCCGAGCAGCCGGCCGCGCGCCGCGAGCGGATCCGCGCGGGCGCCGCCGTCGCCGCGTCCGTCGCCCCCGGCTTCGAGCCCGCCGCCGAGCCGCTGGCCGAGCCCGTCGCCGTCCGTCCCGACCAGGTCGCGTACGTGCTGTTCACGTCCGGGTCCACGGGCGAGCCGAAGGGCGTCGAGGTCTCGCACGGCGCCGCGATGAACACCATCGGCGACCTCGTCGAGCGCTTCGCCCTCGGCCGGGGCGACGTCACCCTCGGCGTCTCCGCCCTCGACTTCGACCTGTCGGTGTTCGACCTGTTCGCCCCCTGGACGGCGGGCGGCGCCGTGGTGATCCCCGGCGAGGACGAGCGGCGCGACGCCGCCCGCTGGAACGCGCTCGCCGCCCGGTGGTCGGTGACCGTGCTGAACAGCGTCCCGTCCGTGCTGGAGATGCTGCTGCGGTCGGGGCCCGTCCCGTCCCTGCGGCTGGTGCTGCTCGGCGGCGACTGGGTCGGCACCCACCTGCCCGGGCTGCTCGCCGAGCGCGCGCCGGGCGCCCGGTTCGTCGCGCTCGGCGGCACCACCGAGACCGCGATCCACTCCACGGTGCAGGAGGTCGCGGGAGAGGTCCCGGCCGACTGGCGCGCCGTCCCGTACGGGGTGCCGCTCGGCGGCGTCGCCTGCCGGGTCGTCGACGACCTGGGCCGCGACCGCCCCGACTGGGTCGCGGGCGAGCTGTGGATCGGCGGCGCGGGCGTCGCCGACGGCTACACCGGCGACCCCGAGCGCACCGCGGACCGGTTCGTCGTCCGCGACGGCGTCCGCTGGTACCGGACCGGCGACCTCGCCCGCTACCGCCCGGACGGCACGCTGGAGTTCCTCGGCCGGCGCGACCACCAGGTGAAGGTCCGCGGGTTCCGGATCGAGCTCGGCGAGGTCGAGGCCGCGCTGCGCGACCACCCGGCCGTGGAGCGCGCCGTCGCCCTGCTCGCCGGGAACCGGCTGTGCGCCGCCGTCACCCCCGGCGGCGTCCCCGCCGACGCGGTGCTGGCGCGCGCCCGCGACCTCGTGCCGCCGCACATGGTGCCGGAGGTGCTCGTCCCGGTCGCCGAGCTGCCGCTCACCGCGAACGGCAAGGTCGACCGGAAGGCGCTCGCCGCGCTCGCCGCCGCCGAGGCGGGGGAGGACGCCGCCCCCTACGCCGAGCCCGCGACGTCCCTGGAAAGGGTGCTGGCCCGGATCGCCGCCGAGGTGCTGGGGAGGGAGCGCGTCGGCGCGGACGCCGACTTCTTCGCCCTCGGCGGCGACTCCGTCCTCGCGACGACCGTCGTCGCGCGGCTGCGCGAGGCGCTGGACACCTCCGCCCTGCCCGTCCGCGTCCTGTTCGCCGAGCGGACGATCGCCCGCATCGCCCGCCGCTTCACCGAGCTGGAGGACGCCCCCGGCCGCCTGGAGGCCGTCGCCGCCATCCGGCTGGAGGTCGACGCGATGTCCGACGACGAGGTCGAAGCCCACCTCGCCCGCTGACCCGGCTCCTGTCCAGTCGCGGCGAGCCGCCGTCATGGGCCGCTCCATGACGGCGGC
>NZ_JBEPCJ010000088.1:0-46295 GCF_040299565.1 Spirillospora sp. NPDC000708 | reverse complement strand
AGTACGAGCGCTCCTCTGTAACCGGAACGAATATACCCGGCTGTCACGGGCGGTCTTCCCGCCTGTGCCGGGCCGATAGTCCAAAGACGTCCTGTCGTACGGGCTGCTGCCGCTGTTCGCGGTGCCGCTGGCGGTCCTGCTGCTGGTCCGCCCGCGCCCGCGGGTGCTCGTAGCGCTGGGCGCGGGGCTGGTGGTGGTGCCGGCCGCGTTCACGCTGCTGGGGTTCTGGTGGCCGGACGGCGTCCGCGCCACCCTGGACACCTACCTCATCAGCCGCGGCTCGGCGCAGCGTTCCTACGCCTACTTCCTGTTCGGCGACCTCGCGGTGCTGGGGCTGCTGACGGGTCCCGCGGTCGCGTACGCGCTGCCACGCACGGCGCACGTGCTGTGGCGCGCGGCCCGCACCCGCGCGGTGTCCCCGGCGGCGGCGGTGGCGCTGCCGGCGTGCGCGGCGCTGCTGGGCGTGCTCGTGCTGGACCTGTCGGGGGTCACCAAGGGCGAGGTCGAGCGGATCTGGGTGCCGTTCGCGGCGTGGCTGGTCGCGGCCGCGTCGCTGCATTCGTCCGGATCGGCGCGGGCGGGCGGGGCGCGGTGGTGGCTGGCGGCGCAGGCGGCCACGGCGATCGCCGTCCAGGCCCTGGTGCTGTCTCCCTGGTGATCATCCGCCGGATCGCCCGCCCGGATTCGCCCGCCGGGTCACCAGGGGACGGCGCCGTCGTCGTCGAAGAACCCGCCGGTCGGGCCGCCGTCGGGCAGGGTCGCCATCCGGATCGCGATCGCGGCGCCCTGCTCGGCGGTGCGGGTGATCGTGCGGCCCGCCCGGATGTGCTCGATCGCGAAGTCGGTCGCGCAGGCGCCGGGCGCGACGGCGTTGACCAGGATGCCGGTGTCGCGCAGCTCCTTGGCGTACTGGACGGTCAGCATGTTCAGCGCGGTCTTGGACTGCGGGTAGGACGCCACGGCGCCGAGGTTCCAGAAGTAGTGGTCCGGGTCGGTCATGTGGGTCAGCGACCCGGTGCCGCTGGAGACGTTGACGATCCGGGCGGCGGGCGAGCGGCGCAGCAGCGGCAGCAGCGCGTTGGTCACCCGCATCACGCCGAACAGGTTGGTGTCGAACACGCGGCGGACATGGTCCAGGTCGGCCTGCGAGGGCGGGTCGTTCGGGCCTTCGGAGATGCCGGCGTTGTTGACCAGGACGTCCAGCCGTCCCGGAGAGGCGGTCACGGTGTCGGCGGCGGCCCGGACGCTGTCGTCGTCGGTGACGTCCAGCCGGACGAACCGGACGTCGTGCCCCGCGTCGCGCAGTTCCGCCGCCGCCTTCTCGCCGAGGTCGGGGGTGCGGGCGGCGAGCAGCACGGTCATGCCGCGCGCCGCGAGCCCCTCGGCGACGGCGCGGCCGATTCCCTTGTTGGCCCCGGTGACCAGGGCGACCTTGGCGTTCGTGGGTCGTTCGCTCATGCCCTCGATCCCATCACCGGGGCCCGGGCGGACTCCAACACCGACCGGACCACGATCGATACCCTGAAGGTATGGATTTGGTGGAGACGAGGGAGCTGGCCTACTTCCTGGAGGTCGCCCGGGAGCTGCACTTCGGGCGGGCCGCCGAACGGCTCGGCATCGCGCAGCCGCCGCTGTCGCGCGCGATCGCGCGGCTGGAGCGGCGGCTCGGCGTCCGGCTGCTGGAGCGCACCAGCCGCCGGGTGACGCTGACCCCGGCGGGCGAGACGCTGCTGGCCGAGGGCGGCGCCGCGCTGGCGGCCGTGGAGGCCGCGGTGCTGCGCACCCGCAGGGCCGGCGGGACCGGCGCCCGGCTGGTGCTGGCGATGAAGCCGGGCGGCGACGGCGGCGGGCTGCTGCCGGACGTCCTGGCCGAGTACGAGCGGGAGCCGGACGCGCTGCCGGTGGAGATGGTGTTCGGCTACGGGGCGCGGCAGGCACTGGACGACGGGCGCGCCGACGCCGCCCTGCTGTACGCGCCGCGCGCCGACCTGACCGGCCTGGCCGTCGAGGAACTGGTGGTGGAACCGCAGGTCGTCGTCCTGCCCCGCACCCACCGGCTCGCGGGCCGGGCGCGGGTGTCGATGGCCGACTTGGACGGGGAGGTGCTGCCGCGGACCCCGGCCCGGCCGGGCGGCGACGGGCCGATGGTGACCGACGGGGGCCAGGTGATGCAGCTGATCGCGCTCGGCCGGATGGTGGCGGTGCTGCCGCGGTCCTACCGGCGGCTGCTGCGCGACGACCTCACGGCGGTGCCGGTGCCCGACGCGCCGCCGACGACGCTGGTGCTGGCGTGGCCCGAGGAGTCGCGGTCGCGGGCGCTGGCGGCGTTCGTCCGCGTCACCGCCGCGGTCGCCGCCCGCCACAACGCCCGCCGCAACGCACGCCGGAACACGGAGGCGGGCGCGCTTCGGACCGTCTCTGACCTGCGCTGACGGAGCCGGGCGAAAAAATCCGAGAAAAAGCGGGCCGGGATGTCGATCCGGCGTGCGCCCGTGCGACGCGTCAGTGAAGGCACGAGAAGAGCACGTCGCACGGAAGGACACCGCCATGACCGTCACCCAGATCCTCGCCGCCCCCGCCACCGGCTCCGTCGAGGGCCGCCGCCGCGTCCTGCGCCGCGTCCTGTGGACCGCGCAGGTCCTCATCGCCGCGTTCCTGTTCTTCGCCTCGGCGATGCCGAAGTTCGCCGGGCAGGCCGACGCGGTCGAGACCTTCACCAGGATCGGCTGGGGGCAGTGGTTCCGGTACGTGACCGGGACCGTCGAGGCCGCCGGCGCGATCGGGCTGATGGTCCCGCGGCTGGCCGGGTTCGCCGCGACCGCGCTGATCGGCCTGCTGGCGGGCGCGGTCCTCACCCACCTGCTGGTGCTGGACGCCGCGTGGGCGCTGTTCCCCGCCGCGCTCGCCGCCGTCTGCGCGGTGATCGGCTGGGACCGCCGCGCCGAGACCCGGGACCTGCTGCGCTCGGTCGCCGGCCTGCTCCGCCGCTGACGGCACCGCGCCGAGGCCCGGCCCCGGACGCCGGGGGAGTCAGGCGCCGGGCCAGGTGATGAGGGCGCGCCCCCAGGTCAGGCCGGCGCCGAACCCGGCGAGCAGCACCAGGTCGCCGCCGCCGACGCGGCCGGTGCGCACGGCGCGGTCCAGGGCGTAGGGGAGGCTGGCGGCGCCGATGTTGCCGACGTCCTCCCCTGCGATCATCAGCTGGTCCGGTTCGAGGCCGGCGTCCCCGGCCAGCGACGCCACCAGCCGCGGGTTGGGCTGGTGCGGGACGACCAGGGCGAGGTCGGCGGGCTTGATCCCGGCGTCCTCGCACGCCTCGGCGACCATCCGGGGCAGGGCGCCGGCGATGAAGTCGCGGACGGCGCGGCCGTCCATGTGGATGGTGTGGCCGAGATCGGCCAGTGTGGCGGCATCGGCGGGCCGTCTGGAGCCGCCGGCGGGGATGAGGACGTCGTCGGCGCGGGTGCCGTCCGAGCCGAGCGTCACCGGCCCGATCCCGTAGGGGGCGGGGACGGGCCCGACGACCGCGGCGGCGGCGCCGTCGCCGAACAGCGCCGCGGTGCCGCGGTCGGCGGGGTCGAGGAACCGCGAGTACACCTCGACGCCGATGACCAGCGCGTACGGGGCGGCGCCGCGCTGGGCGGCGAGCCAGCCGAGGGCGGCCTGCAGCCCGAACACGAACCCGGTGCAGGCGGCGGCGACGTCGAAGGCGGCGGCGCCGCGGGCGCCGAGCAGCGCCTGCACGCGGCAGGCGGTGGAGGGACCGAGCTCGTCGGGGGTGGAGGTGCCGAGGACGATCAGCCCGAGGTCGTCGGGCCGCAGCCCGGCCGCGTCGAGGGCCTCGCGCGCGGCGGCGGCGGCGAGGTCGGAGGCGGCCTGCGCGGGCGCGGCGGTGTGCCGGTTGCGGATGCCGGTGCGCCGCTCGATCCAGTCCTCGTCCAGGCCGAGCGAGCGCGCCACCTCGGTGCTGGGGACGCGCCGTTCCGGCAGGTAGGAGCCGGTTCCGCGGATCGCCCACCGGGTGTGCGCGGGCTGCTGGTCGCTCCAGGTCATGCGTCGCTCCCCCCAACCGGCGGTGAGGCCGGTGGTCGTGGCCGGGCCCGGCACGGGCGGGAGACCGATCTCCGGTCCGTCCGTTGCACCGATGGTTGCCAGGCCGATTCCATGAGTGAATAATCCCATTTCAGGATTTGCGTTCCATAACTCCTCGATAAGCGGCCATTATCCGAAAAGAAAAGAGAGCCTTCCTTCCAGGTAAGGAGACCTCGCGTGTCCCACACCTCTTTCCAGCCGGACGGCCCCTTCGACCCCGCCGGGGAGCTCAAACCCGATGACGTCTGCGCGTTCCTGTTCGCCGGGACGGGTTCGGCGGGCGTCCCCGACCTGCCCTCCCTGGCACGTTCCGGTCCCGCCGCCGCGCGCGCCGCCGCCGACGTCCTGGACGCCGTCCAGGAGGGCCTGCCGGACGGCTGGCCCTCGCTGCGCGCGATCCTGCTGGAGGACCCCGCCGGGTACCGGGCCGCGGCCCGCGCCCCCGGCGTCGCCCAGCTCGCCGGCTACGCCTCCTCCGTCGCCGTCGACCGCGCCCTGCGCGCGATGGGCGTGCAGCCCGGCTTCGCCGTCGGGCAGAGCTTCGGGGAGATCGCCGCGATGGTGTGCGCGGGCGTGTTCGCCATCGCCGACGGCGCCCGGATGGCCGTCAGCCTCGTCGAGGTCCTCGCCCGGCGCGGCGCGGGCGGCGGGATGGCGCTGCTGGAGGCCGGCGAGGACGGCGCCCGCGCCTGCATCGACGCCGCCGCCGCGCCCGAGGTCGTCGTCGCGTGCCTCAACGCCCCGTCGGTCACCGTCGTCTCCGGCCCCGACGCCCCGCTGGAGGCGGTGCTGGAGACCGCCCGCGCAACCGGGGTGCGGGCCGTCCGGCTCGCCGTGCCCTACCTGTCGCACCATCCCGCGATGGCCGGCGCCGACGACGAGTGGTACGCCACGATCCGCGCCTTCCCGCAGCGGCCCCTGGAGCTGGTCGTGCACTCGCCGGTCCGCGGGCGCGCCTACCGCGACGACGACGACCTGCACCGGGCGCTGGCCGACTGCATCGTCAAGCCCGTCCGACTGCCGGAGGCGCTGCGCGCCGTGCACGCCGCCGGCGCGACGGTGTTCGCCGAGGCCGGATCGGGCAACGCGCTGTGCCAGTGCGCCCGCCTCAGCGTCCCGGACGCGCAGACCTTCCTGGTCCCGCTGCGCGACCGGCCCCGCGGGGACGCGCCGCGCCCCCGCGCCACCGAGACCGCCCGCGGCGCCGCCGACGCGATCGGGCCGGACGGCCCGCCGGTCGGCAAGTCCGCGCCCGGCATCACCCCCGACCCGCAGGTCTGACCCCGTCCGACCACTCCGTCCCGACAGGAGAGCAGCGTGATGGGCATGTCCATGGGCACCTCCCCCGATGGCGACCTCGCCGGTTTCGTGCGCGGCGCGTCCCCAGGCCCCAAGCTCCGGGAGCGGTTCGCCGACGCCGTCCCCGAGGAGTTCTTCAGCTACCCCGGCGGGCTCACCGCCCGCGACCACCAGGCCCTCACCTACGCGCGGATGCGGCGCGCCGGGCTCGCCGCGCCGCCCGGGTCGGAGCTGCTGGACGACCCGCCGGCGCTGTGCGCGCTGCTGGAACGCGCCGCGATCGCCGACCCGGCGCTGTTCCACGTGATGATGCTGCACTACACCCTGGCGCTCGGCCCGATCGTGCGGTTCGGCGCCGGCCAGGACGGCCCGAACGCCGCCCGCGAGGCGCTGGAGTCGATGGACTCGTTCGGGACGCTGCTGATGACCGAGGTCGGCCGCAGCAACAGCCACCTGTCCCCGCGCACCATCGCCCGCCACGACCCCGCCACCGGCGGTTTCGTGCTGCACACCCCCGACGTGCAGGCCGCCAAGTTCCCCACCAGCACCGCCCACCCCGACCTGCCCAAGACCGCCTGCGTGTACGCCACCCTCGTGCACGGCGGTGAGGAGCGCGGGGTGTTCGTGTTCGCGGTGCCGGTCCGCGGCCCCGACGGCTCCGTCCCGCCCGGCGTGCGGGTGGTGCCGGCCCCCGAGACGACCGGCCTGCAGGTCGACTACGCGGCCGTGCTGCTGGAGGACCTGCACGTCCCCTACGAGGCGTGGCTACGCGACGGCGCCCGCATCGACGCCGACGGCTCCTTCCACGACCCCGCCGGGTCGCCCGCCGCGCGGCTGACCCGCTCGATGGGCATCGCGCCGGCGGTGTGGCGCTCGGTGATCTCCGCGTCCGCCGCGATCACCCGCGCGTCCGCCGGGATGCTGCTGGCCCACTCGGCGGGCCGCTCCACCCTCGGCCGCCTGGCGCCGCGCCGCCCGCTGACCGACTACCGCAACCAGCAGGAGGCGGTGCTGGGCGCGCTGGCGTCGGCGTACGCGCTGACGGCGGTCGCCGCCCACGTCAAGGTCCGCCGGACCTCCGCCGACGCGCCCTCCGGCGGCCCGCAGACCGCCTGGGCGCCGTGGTCGGCGGTCGACCGGGACCTGGCGCTGCTGAAGGCGGCCTCCACCGTCACCGCGCAGGAGACGGTGTCGATGTGCCGAGTGCATTCGGGCGCGCCCGGGTTCGCGGCGGTCGAGCGCCTCAACGCCTACCGGGGCCTCGCCCACGCCTACATGAACGCCGGCGGCGACAACGAGCTGATCCTGTACGACACGGCGCGGGCGATGGCCGACCTGGACCGCTACACCCCGCCCGAGGCGGTGCCGGGCCCGCCCGACGACGGGGACCTGGACTCGCCGCGGGTGTGGCTGTTCCTGGCGCGCGAGGTCGAGCGGCGGGTGCGCGACCGGCTCGCCGAACGGGTCCGGGGGGCCGCCGACGCGGGCGCCGACCCCTTCACCGCCTGGAACGACAACCTCGTGCTCGCCGCGCAGACCGCGACCGCGTGCGCCGACCGCGTCACGCTGGAGATCTGCGACGCGGCGCTGGACGGCGGCCCGGCGGCGCTGCGCCCCGTGCTGCGCCTGAACGCCCTGAACTGGATGGCGCGCCGCGCCGGCGGCCTGCTCGACGAGGGCGTGGTGCCGCCCGGCTGGCTGCAGGACGTGCACGCGGCGCGGCGGCGGGCCTGCGACGAGCTCGCGCCGCGCGCCGGGGAGCTGGCGGCGGCGTTCGAGCTGCCCCCGGTGATCACCGCGCCGACGGCGTTCCTCACCGGCGGCTGACCCGCCCCGCGGCGGCGAACCCGCACGCCACGCCGGTCATCGGCGAAAGCGGCGGGGGAACCGGCGGGGACTGGCTACCGTTCTGCTTAGACAGGCCGCGGGTGACCGTCATCCGCCCGGTCCGATACGGAGGTAGGCACAGTGGGAGTCAGTCTGAGCAAGGGCGGCAACGTCTCGTTGACCAAGGAGGCTCCCGGACTGACCGCGGTCGTGGTGGGTCTGGGCTGGGACGTGCGCACGACCACCGGAACCGACTTCGACCTGGACGCCAGCGCGCTGCTGTGCTCGGCGGAGAACAAGGTGCTGTCGGACCAGCACTTCGTGTTCTTCAACAACCTGAAGAGCCCGGACGGGTCGGTGGAGCACACCGGCGACAACCTGACCGGTGAGGGCGAGGGCGACGACGAGCAGATCAAGGTGGACCTGCAGACCGTCCCGGCCGAGGTCGCCAAGATCGTGTTCCCGGTGTCGATCTACGACGCCGACGGCCGGCAGCAGAACTTCGGGCAGGTCCGCAACGCCTTCATCCGGGTGGTCAACCAGGCCGGCGGCGGGGAGATCGCCCGCTACGACCTGACCGAGGACGCCTCCACCGAGACCGCGATGGTGTTCGGCGAGCTGTACCGCAACGGGGCGGAGTGGAAGTTCCGCGCGGTCGGCCAGGGGTACGCCTCCGGGCTGGCGGGCATCGCCGCCGACTTCGGCGTGAACGTCTGAGGACGTCCGACGGCGTCTGACCGCGTCGGGACCGGAGGGGCGGGGCCTGCGCCCCGCCCCTCCGGCGCTCTCGGAGGTAGCCGGGGTCAGTCGACGGGGACGACGGCGAGGGCCTCCACCTCGATGAGCAGGTCGTCGCGGACCAGCCCGGACACCTGGATCAGGGACGCGGCGGGGTCGACGCCGTCCGGCAGCATCTGCGTGCGGACGGCGCGCACGACGCCGACCGCGCTGGCGTCGAGCAGGAAGTAGCCGAGCCGGATCACGTGCTCCCAGCGGGCGCCGGCGGCCGCGAGCGCCGCCTCCAGGTTGGTGAACACCTGCCGGGTCTGGGCCTCCAGGTCGCCGGGGCCGACGAGGTTTCCCTCGCCGTCGACGGCGATCTGGCCGCTGACCACGACGAGGCGCCCGGGGACGTCCACCGACACCACATGGCTGTAGCCGGGGCCGGGCGCCAGGCCCGGTGCGTTGATCTGGCGGACGGCGCCGCCGCTGGGTCGCTGTTGTTCGCTCACGTGATCACGTTAACCGGCGCGCCCGGGGGTGGACGGGCGCGCCGGCGTCGCGGTGGCGGGGGTCAGCCGAGCAGTTCGCTGCGCAGCCGGGTCTTGAGTATCTTCCCGCCGGGGTTGCGCGGCAGTCCCTCGTCGCGGAACCAGAAGTGGACGGGCACCTTGAACGCGGCGATCCGCTCGCGCAGGAACGCCTGGATCTCCTCGGGGGCCGGCGCGGTGCCGGGCCGGGGCACGACGACGGCGCCGACCTCCTCGCCGAGCACGTCGTGGGGGACGCCGATGACGGCGCAGTCGGCGACGGCGGGATGCTCGTAGAGCGCGGCCTCCACCTCGGCGCAGTAGATGTTCTCGCCGCCGCGGATCAGCATGTCCTTGGCGCGGTCGACGATGTAGACGAACCCGTCGTCGTCGACGCGGGCCAGGTCGCCGCTGTGGAACCAGCCGTCCGCGAACGCCTGCGCGGTCGCCTCCGGCTTGTTCCAGTACCCCTTGATGACGTTGGGGCCGGCGATGAGCAGCTCGCCGACCTCGCCCGGTGGGAGGTCCTGGCCGGTGGCGGGGTCGACGACCCGCACGTCGCAGACGGCGACGGGCGGGCCGACGCTGTCGGGGTGCTCCAGGTAGTTCACGCCGCCGTTGTAGGTGGTGACCGAGGAGGTCTCGGTGAGGCCGTAGCCGTTGCCGGGGACCCGCTGGGGCAGCCGCTCCTTGATCTTGTCGACGAGGGCGGGCGCGGCGGGGGCGCCGCCGTAGCTGACGCCGGTGAGGCTGGAGGTGTCGTACTTGTCGAAGTCGGGGGAGGTCAGCACCTGCCACGCCATGGTGGGCACGCCGCCGAACCCGGTGACGCGCTCGCGCTCGATCAGCTGCAGCGCCTTGGTGACGTCCCACTTGTACATCAGCACGACGGTGCCGCCCTGCAGGGCGCTGCTGACCAGGACCGAGTGGCAGCCGGTGGCGTGGAAGAACGGGACGCTCAGCAGGGTGACGCGGGGCTGCGGCCGGGTGAGCTGCTCGATCGTGGCGCCGGCGCGCACACCGGCCGACAGCAGCCCGTAGGCGAGGCTGACCGGGTTGGTGGTGATGTTGCGGTGGGTGCCGAGGGCGCCCTTGGAGCGTCCGGTGGTGCCGGAGGTGTAGAAGATCGTGGCGTCGTCCTCGGGGCCGATCGCCACGTCCGGCAGGGCGCCCGCGCCGTCCGCGCCGTCCGTGCCGTCTGCGAGCGCCCTTGCGAGGGCGGCGTCGAAGTCCTCGCCGCCGGCGGGCGGGGCGCCGGCGGGGCGGGCGACCAGCAGCGGGATGCCGAGGCCGGGCAGGACCCCGGCGAGGCGCTCGGCGCGTTCGGCGTCGGCGATGAGGAGCCTGGCGCCGCTGTCGCGCAGCCCGTACTCCAGCTCGTCGGCGCTCCACCAGGCGTTCAGCGGGACGACGACGGCGCCGGCGACGGCGGCTCCGAAGAACGCCACCGACCATTCGGGGTAGTTGCGCATCGCGATCGCGACGCGGTCGCCCTTGGCGATCCCGTGCTCGGCGACCAGCAGCCGCCCGAACGCCGCCGCGCGGCGGTGGTGCTCGGCGAAGCTCAGCCGGTCGTCCTCGTAGACCAGGAACGGGGCGTCGCCGTGGCCGCGCGACAGTTCCAGGATCTCGCGCAGGGTGGTCGGGGCGTTCTTCCAGACGCGGGTTCTGACGCCGCGGATGTCGACCTCGTCCATCTCGAACAGCTGGCCCGGGGCCGTCAGCCGGGCTCTGACCTCGGCGATGCTCGTCAGTTCGGGGCCGTTCACTTCGCGGCTCTGCACGCGCGCCTCCCGCGGACCGTACCGGCGCGCCGCCGCGCGGCCCTTACACCGAACGCGGTTCGGCGCACCGTGGGGCAAATCTATGATTTGTCTCACTCGCTGGTCAACGGTCCGCGGTCCGCCCGGCGCCCGTCCCGCACCCGCACGGCCCGCGCCGGGCTCCGCCGCCGCCCTACCGGCCGGTTCACCCGGCGACACCCCCGCGGACCGTTCCACTCGAAGATCCCGACCTGCGACAATGGGGACATGACCGAGCGCAAGCCGATCGAGTACTGGCTGTCGGACATGGACGGCGTGCTGGTGCACGAGGGCCACCCCGTCCCCGGCGCCGACGAGTTCATCCGCAGGCTCGCCGCCTCCGGCAAGCCGTTCCTCGTGCTGACCAACAACTCGATCTACACCCGCCGCGACCTGTCGGCGCGGCTGGCCGCGGTCGGGCTGCAGGTCCCGGCCGAGTTCATCTGGACCTCGGCGCTGGCCACCGCGCGGTTCCTGGCCGACCAGCGGCCCGAGGGATCGGCGTACGTGATCGGCGAGGCGGGGCTGACCACAGCGCTGCACGAGGCCGACTACGTCCTCACCGACATCCGGCCCGACTACGTGGTGCTGGGAGAGACCCGCACCTACAGCTTCTCCCAGATCACCCAGGCGATCCGGCTGATCGAGGGCGGCGCGCGGTTCGTGGCGACCAACCCCGACCCGATCGGCCCGTCCCAGGAGGGCTCGCTGCCCGCCTGCGGCGCCGTCGCCGCCCTGATCACCCGCGCGACGGGGGTGGAGCCGTACTTCGTCGGCAAGCCGAACCCGCTGATGATGCGGACCGCGCTGAACGTGGTCGGCGGGCACAGCGAGCAGACCGCGATGGTCGGCGACCGGATGGACACCGACATCGTCGCCGGCGTGGAGGCGGGCCTGGAGACGATCCTGGTGCTGACCGGGGTGACCCGCAAGGACGAGGTGGGCCGCTTCCCGTTCCGCCCGCACCGGGTGGTGCCGTCCATCGCCGACCTGATCGAGCTGATCGACGCCTGATCGCCCTGACCGGCTTCGGATCGCCCTCGGGCCGCTCTTCGCCCGGCGTCAGACCGATACGATCAGGGCGAAATCGACAATAGGCGCCGTGGTGCGTTCGTGCAGGTCGAGGGCTCGGTGGCGCGCGGCGGGAGCGGCCGGCGGTCCGCGGCCCGGCCTGCCGCCGGACGCCCGCGGGCGCCCTGGCCGAGCGGAGCGCCGTGCACGACCTCCAGGACCCTTCCGCCCCCTCGCGCCCGCCGGGCGGTAGGCCGCGCCGCCGCCGTACCGCGGTGATCGCGGTCGGCGTCGCCGCGGTACTGGGCGTCGGCGCCGCCGGCGGCGCCTGGCTGACGCTCGGCCACGACGACGACCGCGTCCCGGCCGCCGCCCCGACGTCGGAGGCGGTGTCGGCGTCACCGCAGGCGTCCGGGCGGACCCCGGGCGGGACGGGCCGGGCGGGCAGGACGGCGGTGAAGGGGCCGGTGGTGAACGGCCGCCGCCAGCCGCCCCGCGTCCGCATCCCCCGGTCGGCGAGCGGCCGGTACGCCGTGGTCCCGGGCACGGCGAAGCCGAAGGGGACGCGCGGCACCCTCGTCCGGTACACGGTGGAGGTCGAGCGGGGCCTGCCGATCGCGGGCGCGGAGTTCGCGGCGGAGGTGCAGCGGGTCCTCAACGACCCGCGCAGCTGGGGGCACGGCGGCACCATGCGGTTCGAGCGGGTGAGCCGCGGGCCGGTGCGGTTCCGGGTGTCGCTGTCGAGCCCGGCGCTCACCGACCGGATGTGCGCGCCGCTGGTCACCGGCGGGGAGCTGTCGTGCCGGCAGGGGAACCGCTCGGTCATCAACGCCCTGCGCTACGGCGAGGGCGCCGCGTCCTACGGCCGCGACCTGGCCTCCTACCGCGAGTACGTGATCAACCACGAGGTCGGGCACGCGCTCGGCCACGGCCACCTGCAGTGCCCGGGCAAGGGGCGTCCCGCGCCGGTGATGGTGCAGCAGACCAAGTCGCTGTACGGGTGCGCGCCGAACCCGTGGCCGTTCCCCAAGGGCTGACCCCGGCCCCCCGGAGCGGCGCCTAGACTCGGGGCCGACATGCGCATGATCAGAGGCGGGGGCTCCCGCGAGCTGGAGATCCGCCGGTCCCGGTTCGTGTGCACGCTGGCGCGCGCGGCGGACGAGGCCGAGGCGGTGGAGTTCCTGGCGCGGCACCGCCGCGCGCACCGCGACGCCACCCACAACTGCTCGGCGTACGTCGTCGGCGAGCACGGCGAGATCACCAAGAGCAGCGACGACGGGGAGCCGGCCGGGACGGCGGGGATCCCGATGCTGGAGGTGCTGGTGCGGCGGGGCCTGACCGGCACGGTCGCGGTGGTCACCCGCTACTTCGGCGGGGTGAAGCTCGGCGCGGGCGGGCTGGTGCGCGCCTACGGGCAGGCGGTGTCGGAGGCGGTCGACGCGGTCGGGGTGGTGGAGCTGCGGCCGGTGCTGACGGTGACGGTGCGGGTGGAGCACGCGCTGGCGGGCCGGTTCCTGGGGGATCTGCACGGGCGCGGCGTCCAGCCGTCCGACGTCCGCTACGGCGACGCGGTGGAGGCGGACGTGGCGGTGCCGCTGGCGGAGGTGGAGGCGTTCGAGGCGTGGGCGGCGCAGGTCACCGCGGGCCGCGCCGCCGTGGCCCGCGGCGCGCCCGGCCACGTCGAGGTTCCGGTCTGACGGACGCCCGGCGCCGGGGTGCGGCCCCGGGCGGCCCGCACCCCGGGGCTTTCGGGGTCATGTGCTGAGGAAGTCCTCCAGGGCGGGGGCCAGGACGTCGGGGGCGACGTCGTGGGTCTGGCCGTCCAGGACGCGGTGGGCGCCCGCGGGCAGCAGGGCGGCGAGGCGCCGGGCGGCGTCGCGCATCCAGGCCGGGCTCGCGCCGCCGGCCAGCACCAGCGCCGGGACGGTGACGGCGGCGGCGGTCGCGGCGGGCAGGACGCCTCCGGCGGCGTCGTCCATGACGGCCGAGTCGTAGGCGAGGGTCGGCGCGAGCGCCTCCAGGGCGGGCCACATCGGGGCGCGGCGCATCTGGGCGAGGAGTTCGGCGGGCATGCCGACGCCGGTCATGAACAGCTCCAGGGCGTCGCCGGGGCGGCCCTGTCGCAGGCGGCGGTTCAGCTCGGCGGCCTGGTCGCGGGTGCGCCGGACGCGGTCCGGCTCGTCGGGGGTGAACGGGGGTTCGTAGAGGGCGAGGCGGGTGATGGGCAGGCCGTGCGCGGCGGCCCGCAGGGCCAGCACGGCGCCCGACGACATCCCGTACACCGCGGCCTGGCCGCCGGCGGCGTCGATGACGGCGGCCAGGTCCTCGATCTCGCGGTCGACGGTGTAGGGGGCGGTGTCGCCGCTGTCGCCGCGTCCCCGGCGGTCGTAGGCGAGGACGGTGCGGCGGGAGGCGAGCAGGCCGGCGAGGGCAGCGGCCGATCCGCGGTCGTTAAGCGCGCCGCCCACGCACACCAGGGCCGGTCCTCGGCCGGTGCGGTCGTAGGCGATGGGGGTGCCGTCCTTGGAGTGCACGGTGTCCATGAGCGGTGTCCTTTCGGGTGCGTCGGTCGCCTCTGGCGGGCCGCTGTGCGCGGCCCGTTCGCGTCACCGACGTACGGGCGGGCCGCGAACGGACACCCCCGCGCGATTTTCTTCTTGTTTCTTCTTGCCGGGTTCCCGGACGTGCCGTGCCGGTCAGCCCCGCCCGGCTCCGGCGTCGGGCGCGGCGTCGGGCGCGGCGTCGGGTGCGGTGACCTCGGCGAGGCGGCGGGCCAGGTAGCGGCGGTCGGCATCGCCCGGGGCCAGGGCGTGGGCGGCGCGGTAAGCGACGGCGGCCTCGGCGCGGCGTCCCAGGCGGCGCAGCAGGTCGGCGCGGGTGGCCGGCAGCAGGTGGTAGCCGTCCAGGGCGCCTTCCCGCTCCAGCCGTTCGACCAGCTCGAGGCCGGCGCGGGGGCCGCGGGCCATGCCGACGGCGACGGCGCGGTTGAGCGCGACGACGGGGGTGGGGGCGAGGCGGGCGAGGACGTCGTAGAGCGCGGCGATCTGCGGCCAGTCGGTGGAGGCGGCGTCGGGGGCGGTGGCGTGGCAGGCGGCGATGGCGGCCTGCACCAGGTAGGGCCCGGCGGGGCGCCCGGCGGCGCGGGCGTCGAGGAGCGCGGCGTCCAGGATCCGCGTTCCCTCCCCGATCCCGGCGGCGTCCCAGCGGGCGCGGTCCTGGTGCTCGAGCGTGACGAGGGTGCCGGTGGCGTCGACGCGGGCGGCGGCGCGCGCGTCGTGCAGCAGCATCAGGGCCAGCAGGCCCCGCGGTTCGGGCTCAGCGGGCATCAGCGAGGCCAGCACGCGCGCCAGCCGGATCGCCTCGGCGCTCAGCCGACGCCGCTCGGGCCCGTTCCCCGCACCGTCGTCCCCGGCGGTGTACCCCTCGTTGAACAGCAGGTACAGCACGGCGAGGACGGCGCCGAGGCGGCGGGGCAGCAGGTGCGGCGGCGGAACGCGGTAGGGGACGCGGGCGGCGCGGATCTTGCGTTTGGCGCGGGTGAGGCGCTTGGACATCGCGGGCTCGGAGACCAGGAACGCGCGCGCGATCTCGGCGGTGGTGAGCCCGGCGAGGGTGCGCAGGGTGAGCGCGACGCGGGCGTCGGGCGCGAGCGCGGGATGGCAGCAGGTGAACATCAGCCGCAGCCGGTCGTCCCCGAACCCGTCCTCGTGGGGGGTGCCGTCGGCGGGCGGGGCGGGGGCGGTGAGGGCGGCCCGGCGGAGGCGGTCGGCGCCGGCGGCGTCGCGGCGGAGCCGGTCCACGGCGCGGTTGCGGGCGGTGGTGGTGAGCCAGGCGCCGGGGCGGTCGGGGACGCCGTCGCGGGGCCAGCGGCGCAGGGCGGCGGTGAAGGCGTCCTGCGCGCAGTCCTCGGCGAGGTCCCAGTCGCCGGTCATGCGGATCAGGGTGGCGACGATCTGTCCCCATTCAGTGCGGAACGCCGCGGCGGCCGCCGCGTTCGCATCCGCGCCGGCGGCCGGTTCGGCGGGTGGCGGGCCGGGTTGCGGGGCAGGGCGGGTCACGGTTCGTGGACGGGGCGGATCTCGATCTGGCCGAGCCGGGCCCAGGGGTGCCGGGCGGCGATCTCGACGGCCTCGTCCAGGTCGGCGCACTCGATGAGGCTGAACCCGCCGACCTGGTCCTTGGTCTCGGCGAACGGCCCGTCGGTGAGCAGCACCTCGCCGTCGCGGACCTTCACGGTGGTGGCGGTGTCGGCGGGGGCGAGCCCGGCGCCGCCGTACACCACGCCGCGCCGGGTCATCTCCTCCGACCAGCCGCCGCAGCCGGTGGCGGCGGCCTCCTCCGGATCGGTCCCGGCGGTCTCGTCGCTGCAGATCATCAGCACGTAGCGCACAGGGCCTCCCGCGGTCGCCGGACGAGATCGCTCTCCCGGGCAGGATGCCAGATCGCGGGGTGCCGCGCAGCGGTGTGCGGCCTGGTCTCGGGCTCTGCGGGTGGCCGAAGTGACCAGCGCCCTCCACATACCTCCTGGTGGGGCGTTAATGCAGGTCAAACAGGGTGGCGTAACAGTGGCGTAACCTCGCTGCGGCATCCTGGACGAGGCGGGCCGTCCACGCTGGACGGGTGCGCCGGCCATCCGGACCGAGGGAGGGGCATGGGCGGGACGCCGCGGGCGGGGCGGGGCGAGTGGGTGTCGTCGCGGCCGCGGGCCGAGCGGGCGCGGCAGGCCGCCGACGTGCTGCGCCAGCAGATCACCGGCGGCGCGTTCCCCGGCGGGACGCTCCCGGGCGAGCGGGAGCTGGGCGAGCGGCTCGGCGCGTCCCGCAACGCCGTCCGCGAGGCGCTGGCGCTGCTGCGGGCGGAGGGCCTGATCACGCGGCGGCGCGGGGTGGGCACCACGGTGGTGGCGGCCAAGCACGGGCACGGGCTGGACCGGCTGGCGGGGCTGGCGGAGGCGCTCACCGGGCACGGCACGGTCACCAACGAGGTCCGCGAGATCGGCCGGGTCCCGGTGCCGCCGCCGGCGGTGGCGGCACGGCTCGCGCTGCCGCCCGGCGCGGGCGCGGTGCGCGTGGAGCGGCTGCGGCGGCTGGAGGGCGAGCCGCTGTCGCTGGACACCACCTACCTTCCCGGCGACATCGGCGAGGGCCTGCTGCGGCGCCCGGATCTCGGCCGGGAGCTGGCCGACCGGGACCTGTTCGGGCTGATCGAGGAGGTCGCCGGGCAGCGGCTGGGCCGGGCGGAGGTGCAGGTGCACGCGGTGGCGGCCGCGCCGGCGACGGCGGCGCTGCTGGGCGTCCCGGCGGGCGCGGCGATCTTCGCGATCGACCGGCTCGCGCATCTGGCCGACGGGCGTCCGGTCGACAGCGAGGCGGTGCACATCCGCGCGGACCGCCTGACGCTGCGCGCCACCCTGTACCGCGCGCCGGGTCCGCCCGGCGCCTGACCGCGCCCGCGGCGGCGCGGATCCGGGCCCGGGCGGACGCGGTGTCCCGCCTCGGTGCCGTCGTGGTGCCGGTCGTGGTGTCCGTTGCGAGCGAGAGGAGGGGCCGTGGGCGGTCTCGGAGTGCCCGTGCTGGTGGGGCTGGTGCTGTTCGGGCTGTTCGCGGGGGTCGGCATCACGGCGGTCGGGCCGGGCGGGGTGCTGGTGACGGTCGGGCTGTTCGCGCTCACGGGGTTGCCGCCGGCGCAGGTGGCGGGCACGGCGATCGTCACGCACGTGGCGACCGGTGCGCTGGCGACGGCCGCCTACACCCGGTCGGGGCAGCTGCGCGAGCGCGGCACGCGGCGGGCGGCGGCGGTGCTGGCGGCCGCCGCGGTCGCGGGGACCCCGCTGGGCGTGCTGGTCAACAGCGTGGTGTCGGGGCGGGTGTTCGGGATCCTGCTGGGGACGTTCGTGGCGCTGGTGGGGGCGCTGGTGTGGCACCGGACGGGCCGTCCCGCCGCCGCGTCCGGCCGTGCCCCCGCAGGTGAGGACGCGCGGGGCCCGGGGGCGCCTGTGGTCGCGGTGGTCGGGTTCGCGGTGGCGGTGGCGAGCGGGGTGTTCGGGATCGGCGGTCCGATGCTGAGCGTGCCGCTGCTGGTGGTGCTGGGCGTGCCGGTGCTGTCGGCGCTGGCGGCGGCGCAGGCGCAGTCGGTGGTGATCGCGACCGTGGGGACGCTCGGGTACGTGGCGGCGGGGGCGGTGGACTGGCCGCTGGCGGCGCTGACCGGGGTGCCGGAGCTGGCGGGTGTGCTGCTGGGCTGGGTGATCGCGCGGGCGGTCCCGGCGGGCGCGCTGACCGGTTCGCTGGTGGTCAGCCTGTTCGCCCTGGCGCCCTACCTGGCCCTGCACGGCTGACCCGGCCGCCGGGTGCCGGGACGTCCGTCCGGAGCCGCGGGGCAGGGGCGGGGGCGGGGCGTCGGGCGGGCGTCAGCCGCCGAGGCTGTCGAGGGCGGTGTCGAGGCGCTGGGCGAGGCGTTCGAGCTGCTCGTCGTTGGCGCCGGTGTCGAGTTCGGCGATGACGGCGTCCCGGGTGGTGAGCACCAGGGCGTCGTCGGCCTCGCCGCGTCCGGCGGGAGTGGACGGGACGACGGCGGCGTGCCCGCCGACGACGACGAGCGCGGCGTCGCGGTCGGTGGAGGCCAGCAGTTCGTGCAGGTGGGCGGGTGTGATCGTCGGCATCGGGTGACCTCCTGTGGGTGTTCGGCGTCCGGGGTCAGGGTTTCCGGCCGACGCCGGTGGCGATCTCGCGGGCGCGGGCGGGGCCACCGGTGCCGGGAGCAAGGGGCGGGGTGTCGCGTCCGGCGCCGGTGCGCAGGCCCTCCAGGAACGCGGCCATCGCGTCGCGGGCGGTGTGGCGGGGCGTCCAGCCGAGCTCGGCGCGGGCGCGCGCGGTGTCCATGATCGGCACTTGCAGGGCCAGGTCGAACAGGCCGGGCGAGGCGGGGACCAGGTGCAGGTTCCAGGCGGCGGCCAGGGCGGCGCGCACGCCGCGGGCGGGCAGCCGGACGGTGCGGGCGTCGAGCAGGCCGGCCAGGACGTCGGGGTCGATGACGGGTTCGGCGGCGATGTTGAAGGCGCCGCGGGCGTCGCCGAGCGCGGCGAGCGCGAACGCCTGCCCGGCGTCGGCGGAGTGCAGCGCCTGGAAGCGCAGGCCGGGCAGGTCGGGGACGACCGGGACGCGGCCGGGGCGGGCGAGGCGGCCGGGCAGCAGCGGCCCGGCGAACAGGCGGCGCTGCTGGGCGGCGCTCTGGCGTTCGAACACGAACCCGGGGCGGATCCGCACGACGCGGGTCTGCGGGCGGCGTGCCTCGAAGGCGTCCAGGAGGCGTTCGACGTAGGCCTTCTCGCGGCTGTAGGCGGCGCCGGGCCAGCCGTGGGTGGGCCAGGACTCGTCGACGGCGCGGTCCTTGGGGCCGGGGGAGTAGGCGCCGACGGAGGAGGCCACCACCAGGGCGGGCACGCCGGCGTCGGCGACGGCGTCCAGGACGCGGGTGGTGCCGACGACGTTGGAGTCCCAGGTGACGGCGGGCCGGTGGGTGGGCTGGAACAGCCAGGCGAGGTGGACCACGGCGTCGGCGCCGCGCAGCAGCGGGACCAGGTCGGTGTCGGTGACGTCGGCCTCGGCCCATTCGATGCCTTCGTCGCGGGCGGCCCGCGCGCCGGGGCCGCGGCGCGACAGGCCGAGGACGGAGGTGGCGCGGGGATCGGCGGTGAGCGCTTCGACGGTGCTGGTGCCGATGTTGCCGGTGGCGCCGGTGACGACGACCCGCATGGTGTTCCCCCTCAGTCGTCCCTGCAGGTGGACGGCCCCATTCCCGCCATGCGCCGGTCTACACGCGCGGCGCCGCGCGCCTGCGGGGCCGGGCGCCGTCACGCGGTCAGGCGTTTGTGCCGGGGGTGGTGCGGCGGGCGCGGAACGCGGCGGCCTTGGCGCGGTTGCCGCACTGGCGCATGTCGCACCAGCGGCGGGTGCGGCGGCGGGAGGTGTCCAGGTAGAGGCGGGTGCAGGGGTCGGCCTGGCATTCCTTGAGGACGCCGCGGCCCGCGTCGACGCCGTCGCCCGTGCCGGTGGCCGCGGTGGAGCCGGCGGGTGCGGCCGCGGCGGCGAGCAGGTCGACGGCGGCGCGGGCGGCGGCGGCCAGGACGGCGGTGGTGTCGCCGTCGCGGTGCACGGTGCCGTCGGCGGCGAGGCGGGGGACGGGCGGCGCGGCGGCGGCGCGGCGGTTGATCAGGTCGCGGTCGTCGTCGGCGGGGGAGCGGCCGTGCAGGACGGCGGTGGCGGCGCGGTAGACGGCCTCGCGGAGCTCGACGGCGGCGGCGAGGTCGGCGGCGCTCACCGGGGGCGGGTCGGTGACGAGCCCGGCGGCGACGGCCCAGTGGGCGAGCCGGTCGGGGGCGGTGAGCAGGTCGCGGCGGTCGTCGCGGCGGTGCTGGACGGTCCCGGCGAGATCGAGGGCGAGGTCGCCGGAGTGGAAGGTGAACTCCATCGCCCCATGGTAACCGGCTTGACAGGTTACGGACGGCGGCCGGAGGATGAATAACCGTCATGACCGGTTACTTATGGAGGTGCTTCATGGTCCAGCGCACCCCGGCCGCGCCGTCTGCGGAGACGACGTCCCCCAAGGCGACGCGGGGAAGGGCGGTGCGGGGGGAGCGGACCGGCACCCGGACCGGTGGCGAGGGCAGGGGAGTGGCGGGCGCGGCGATGCCGGCGGTGTTCGTCCTGCTGTGGAGCAGCGCGTTCATCGCCGGCGCGATCGGGGTGGACGCCGCCCCTCCGCTGCTGCTGATCTTCGCGCGGTTCGCCGCCGCCGGGATCCTGCTGGCCGGCTACGCGGTCGCCGTCCGGGCGCCGTGGCCGCGGGGCCGCGCCCTGGCGCACCTGGCGGTGTCCGGGCTGCTGATCCAGGCCGTCCAGTTCGGCGCCCTCTACAGCGCCATGGCGATGGGGCTGCCCGCCGGGGTCGTCGCGCTCGTCCAGGGCCTGAACCCGGTCGTGATCGCGCTGCTGGCGGCGCGGGTCCTGGGGGAGCGGGTCACCGGCCGCCAGTGGGCCGGGTTCGGGCTCGGCGCCGCCGGTGTCGTGCTGGCCGTCGCCGACCGCATCGCGTTCTCCCCCCTCGGCGTGGTCCTCTGCCTGGTCGGGCTCCTCGGCCTCAGCCTCGGCACCCTCTACCAGAAGCGCCATGTCACCGACATGGACGTGCGGACCGGCACCGCGGTGCAGTTCCTGGTCGCCGCGCCGCCGCTGGGCGCGCTGTCGCTGCTGACCGAGACGCCCGCCGTCGCGCACTGGGGCGCGTTCGGCGCCTCCCTCGCCTGGATGGTCGCGGTGAACTCCATCGGGGTGTTCCTGCTGCTGAACACCATGCTGCGCCGTTCCCCGGCCTCGACCGTCGCCGCGCTGTTCTTCCTGACCCCGTCCGTCACCGCGGTGCTGGCGTGGGCGACGATCGGGCAGGCCCTGCACCCGCTCACCGTCGCCGGACTGGTCCTCGGCGGCGCCGGCGTCCTGCTCGCCGGCCGCCGCTGACACCGCACCGCGCCGGGTCCATGACCGACTGGCCCGGCCCGGCTCGGGGCGGCGGGCCCGCCGGTCAGGCGGGGGACGGGTCGGGGCCGTCCGGGCGGCAGTGCAGGCACGGCCGGTACCCGGCGGCCCGCGCGGCGGCCAGGTCCCGGAACCCGCGCCGGTGCGAGGGCGCGATCCGGCGGGCGTCGGCGCAGGTCGGGAAGCACACGATCCCCGTGGTGTCGCTGCCGACCAGCCGCACCCCGCGCCGCGCCATGTCGGTGACCTCGTCCACGTCGACGTCCTCGGCGCGCAGCAGCCGCTCCTTGGCCGCCGCCCCGAACACGTACTCGCCCAGCGACCCGTCCGACCGGGTCACCCGATGGCAGGGGATCAGCAGCGGCACCGGGTTGCGGCCCAGCGCCGACCCGACCGCCCGCACCGCCTTCGGACGGCCCGCGCGCCGCGCCACCCACGCGTACGGGCGGGTCTGCCCGCGCGGGATCGTCGCCGCGGCCCGCAGCACCGCCGCCTCGAATCCGCTGAGCCCGCGCAGGTCCAGCGCCAGGCCGCCGAGCCGCCCCGTCCGCAGCGCCGGGACCAGCCCGGCGGGCGGCGCGTCGGCGGGCAGCAGCGGCCGCGCGAACCGCTCCCGGAACGACGCGGTGAACTCCTGCTCGTCCAGCCCGGCCCGCACGTACGCCACACCGCGGTCGGTGAACGCCACCCGCAGGTGCTCCAGCGGCCCGTCCACCTCGACGCGGCGCGCGGCGATCCGGTCCAGCAGCGCGGGCGGCGCGTCGGCGGCGAGCCCCGCCAGGCCCTCCAGCAGCGCGTCGGACGCGGGATCGATGCCGTTCATCGGGCACCCCCTTCTTCCTGATCCTGGTGCAGGCGGCGCAGGCGCGCCAGGCCGCGGGAGACGTGCGACTTCACGGTGCCCTCCGGCACTCCCATCACCTCCGCGATCTCCGCGACCGGGAGGTCGGTGACGTGCCGCAGCACCACCGCGGCGCGCTGCGCGTCCGGCAGGGCCGCCAGCAGGTCCGCCAGCTCCCGCCCGGTCTCGTGCCGCGCCGCCGCGTCCTCCACGCCCTCGGCGGGGTCGGGCGGGTCCGGCGCGTCCTCCAGCGGCCCCGGCGGCGGCTTGCGCGCCGCCGTCCGCAGGCCGTTGCGCCACACGTTCGTCAGGATCGTCAGCAGCCACGCCCGGGGCCGCAGGTCCGCGATCCGCTCCGGCCCGTACCCGCACAGCGCCCGGTAGGCGCGCAGGAACGCCTCGGCGGACAGGTCCTCGGCCTCCGCCCACCGGCCGCACAGCCGCAGCGCGGTGGAGAACACCGGCCCCCGGTACGCCTCGTACAGCACGGCGAACCCGCCGTCCAGGTCGCCGGACAGCGCGGCGACGACCCGCGCGCCCGCGGCGTCGCCCCCGCTCTCGGCGGACGCCCCGGCGGGCCGGATCGAAACCTCGTCGGTAACCGTCACATCCCTTTCAACACCGCCGCCGCCCGGCCCGTTGCACTCCCGCACCAGGCCCGGGGCCGGGTCAGGGGAGCGGCCGGGAAGCGGCCGGGAAGCGGCCGGGGAAGGTCAGCCGAGCCAGCCGGGACGGATCATCCCCGACTCGTAGGCCAGCACCACCAGCTGCGCCCGGTCCCGCGCCCCCAGCTTGGACAGGATACGGCTGACGTGCGTCTTCGCGGTCGCCGGCGACAGCACCAGCCGCTCGGCGATCTCCTCGTTCGACAGGCCCTGCGCGACGAGCTCCAGCACCTCCCGCTCCCGCGCCGTCAGCGCGTCCAGCTCCACCGACGGCGGCGGCGCGGTGATCCGGGACGCGAACTCGGCGATCAGCCGCCGCGTCACCGCCGGCGCCAGCAGCGCGTCACCGCGCGCCACCACCCGCACGCCGTGGATCAGCTCCGGCGGCTCGGTGTCCTTCACCAGGAACCCGCTGGCCCCCGCCTTGATCGCGCCGTACACGTAGTCGTCCAGGTCGAACGTCGTCAGGATCACCACCCGGACGTCCGCCAGGGCGGGGTCGGTGACGATCCGCCGGGTCGCCTCCAGCCCGTCCAGCACCGGCATCCGCACGTCCATCAGCACCACGTCCGGGCGCAGCTCGCGCGCCAGCCGCACCGCCCGCTCGCCGTCCCCCGCCTCGGCGACGATCTCGATGTCGTCCTCGCCCTCCAGGATCGAGCGGAACCCGGCCCGCACGAGCGTCTGGTCGTCGGCCAGCGCCACCCGGATCACGTGTCCTCCCGCATCGCCCGCCCGGCCTTCCCGTCCGCCACCTGTTCTCCCGCTCCCTCGTCGTGCCCCCGGCGACCGGCCGGGGCGTCCAGCGGCAGCCGCGCCCGCACCCGGAACCCGCCGCCGGGGCCCGGGCCCGCGGTCAGCTCGCCGCCGACCGCCACGGCCCGCTCCCGCATGCCGCGCAGCCCGTTGCCGCCCTTCGGCACGCCCGCCGGCCCGTCCTTCTGCCCGTCCGCCGCGGCGGTGCCGCCGGCCGGGCCCGCCCCATCATCGTCGATCCGCACGATCACCGCGTCCGCGGTGCACCGCACCTCCACCGTCACCGTCTCCGCGCCCGCGTGCCGGACGACGTTGGTCAGCGCCTCCTGCACGATCCGGTACCCGGCCAGCCCGACCGGCGCCGGCACGGCCGCCAGCCGCCCACCGCCCTCGCCGTCGAAGGTGCCGTCGGTGGCGGCGAGGTCGCCGGCCCGACGCACCCGCAACCCCGCGGCCGCCGTGCGCTCCAGCAGCTCACCGACCCGCGCCAGCGACGGCACCGGCTCCACCGGCCCCGCCCCGCCGCCGGGCTCGTCGACCTGCCGCAGCACCCCCAGCACCCCGCGCAGCTCCCGCAGCGTCTGCCGGCTCGCCGCCTTGATCGCATCGAGCGCCGCGTACGCCCGCGCCGGATCGTCGCGCCGGTGCAGCGCCGCCGCCGCCTGCACGTTGATCAGCGAGATCTGGTGCGCCAGCACGTCGTGCAGCTCCCGCGCGATCCGCAGCCGCTCCTGCGCCGCCCGCCGCAGCGCCTCCTCCTCCCGGCCGCGCTCGGCCGCGGCGGCGCGCCGCTCGGCCTCCTCGACCCGGATCCGACGCCCCCGCACGTACTGCCCGATCCCGACCGTCACCAGCAGCGCCAGCGACAGCGACGCCACGCCCCGCGCGTCGGCCACCGCGTCCGGGTCGCCGCCGTCCCCGCCCCGCACCGCCGAGGTGGTCAGGAACCCCGCGTTCACCACGATCACCGCGCCCAGCGGCACCGCGAGCCGGCACTGCACCGCGGCGTTGAACAGCGCCACCAGGAACACGAACGCGATCGGCCCGTCCGGATACCCCAGCGGGTAGTACAGCGGCGGCACCACGGTCGCCACCACCAGCAGCACCACCGGATGCCGGCGCCGCCACACCAGCGCCAGCGTCGTCACCGCGATCAGCGCCAGCCCGCCCGGCCACAGCGGACGGTCCCCGGGCTTGGCCGCGACCGCGCTCATCACCACCGTGACCACCAGCGCGGCCACCGCCGGCACCACCTCGCCGGCCCGGCCGCGACCCCACCAGCGGCCCCACTCCTCCCGGGACTGCGGGGGCCACGGCCGCGACGGCGGGCTCGGCGGAGCGGGCCGCCTGGGACGCCCGGGACGCGGCGAGGGCACGGTCACCCGCCCACCGTAGCGGCCCCTGACTTTCGGCAGTATCACCGCAGATCACCGGCTTGTACCGTGGGCCGGGTGAACGACCCGGCCACCACCGTCCCGCGGCGCCCGGGGGAGCGGGACACGGCCGCCCCCGCGCCCGCGCCCGCCCGCCCGAGCGGCGCCCGCGTCTCCCATGCCGCAGGCGCCGCGCTGCGCGCGGCCCGCGCGGAGACCCGCGCCGCCCTCCACCGGCCCCGCAGATCCCTGCTGGTCAAGGACATCGCGCTGTGGGCGGTCCTGGCCCTGCCCGCCGGGTTCGACCTGGTCTCACCGCTCCAGCCGACCGCACCGTCCTGGTGGCTGCGGATCGCCGCGCTCGGCGTCCTGGCCGCCGCCGTCGCGATCTCCCGGACCCGCCCGACCGCCGCGCTGCTCACCGCCATCGCGCTGATCGCCGTGCACGGCAACTTCGTCTTCGCGATGCCCGTCATGTCCTACCTGACCGGGCTGCGGACGCCCCGCGCCCGCCCGGTGCTGTGGGGATTCACCGCCGTGTTCGCCGCCGGCACCCTCATCAACATCGCCCGCGGCATCGACGTCACCACCTGGTTCCCGCTGACGCTGTGGCTGGTGCTGCTCGGCGTCCTGCCCTGGCTCGTCGGCCGCTACTGGCAGCAGTACCAGGAACTCCTGCACGCCGGCTGGGAACGCGCCGACCGCCTCGAACGCGAGCAGCGCATCACCGCCGAACGCGAACGCCTGCGCGAACGCGCCCGCATCGCCCAGGACATGCACGACTCCCTCGGCCACGAACTCGCCCTCATCGCCGTCCGCGCCGGCGCCCTGCAAGTCGCGCCCGGCCTCGACGACCGCCACCGCGCCGCCGCCGCCGAACTGCGCGCCGGCGCCGCCGACGCCACCGAGCACCTCCGCGAGATCATCGGGGTCCTCCGCGACGACACCGCCCGACGCGCCGCGGCGGGGGAGACCACCGCCCCGGCCGCGCCGGACGCCGCCGCCAGGCCCGTCCACGAAAGCGTCCACGACCTCGTCGAACGCGCCCGCGCCTCCGGCGTCCCCGTCCGCCTGGACACCACCGCCGGCCCCGCCCCCGGCCCGCTCCCGCCGATGATCGCGCTCGCCGCGCACCGGATCGTGCAGGAGGCCATCACCAACGCCGCCAAACACGCCCCCGGCGCCCCGATCACCGTCACCCTCACCCGCCGCGCCCCCGCCACCGGCGACGGCCCGGACGCGCCCGCGATCACCGTCACCGTCGCCAACGACGCCCCGCCCGGCGGCCCCGCCCTGCTCCCGCCCGGCGGCGGCCACGGCCTCACCGGCCTCGCCGAACGCGCCCGCCTCGCCGGCGGCACCCTGCACGCCGCACCCGCGCCCGGCGGCGGCTTCACCGTCCGCGCCGTCCTGCCCGAGACACCGCCGCCCGGCCCCCGCCCCCTGGACGCCCCCGACGGCCCCTCCGAATCCGCACGCCACCTGGAACGCGAACGCCGCCAGGTCCGCCGCGGCCTCATCACCGCCATCGCCGTCCCCGCCGCCCTCATCGCCGCGCTCGGCGCCGTCATGCTCGGCTACTACGCCTACGCCACCCTCAACTCCGTCCTGCCGCCCGCCGACTACGCCGCCCTGCGCGTCGGCGACACCCGCGACCACGTCGAGCCGCTGCTCCCGCCCGTCCAGGCCACCGAGGCCGGCACCGTCCGCGCCCGCGTCCCCGAACCGCCCGGCGCCCGCTGCCGCTACTACCGCCCCACCGCCGACCTGCTCGGCACCGGCCACCTCTACCGCCTGTGCTTCAGCGGCGGCCGCCTCACCGCCAAGAACACCTACAGCACCGCCGACCCCGCCACGAAAGGCCCCGAGTGATCCGCGTCCTGCTCGCCGACGACGAGACCATGATCCGCGCGGGAGTCCGCGCCATCCTGTCCGCCGACCCCGGCATCGACGTCGTCGCCGAGGCCGGCGACGGCCGCGAAGCCGTCGACCTCGCCCTCGCCCACCACCCCGACGTCGCCCTCCTCGACATCCGCATGCCCCGCATGGACGGCCTCACCGCCGCCGACGAACTGCGCCGCGCCGCCCCCGCCACCGCCGTCGCCATCCTCACCACCTTCGGCGAGGACGACTACATCGCCCGCGCCCTCAGCGGCGGCGCCAGCGGCTTCCTGCTCAAGTCCGGCGACCCCCACGAGCTCATCGCCGGCGTCCGCGCCGTCGCCGCCGGCGCCGCGTTCCTGTCGCCCAAGGTCGCCCACCGCGTCATCACCGAGCTGTCCGGCGGGCGCATGGCCGCCGGCGCCGCCGCCCGCCGCCGCACCGAGGGCCTCACCCCCCGCGAACGCCAGGTCCTCGCCCTGCTCGGCGCCGGCCTGGCCAACGCCGAGATCGCCGACCGCCTCCACGTCGTCGAAGGCACCGTCAAGGCTTACGTCAGCGCCATCCTCACCCGCCTGGACGTCAAGAACCGCGTCCAGGCCGCCGTCCTCGCCCACGAAGCCGGACTCGTCCACGACCCCACCACTGACACTCGCACTCCCTGACACCCGCGCACCTTGAGCGCGACCCCGGGGGGCCGCCGCGCCGACCACGGCGCGACGGCCCCCGAGCCCGCCCACGGGCGTGTCAGGCGTCCCGACGCCGCAGCACCACCACACCGCCCCACAACGCCGCCACCGCCCACGCCGCCAGGATCGCCGCACCGGCCCCCGCCGGATACGGGCCGTCCCCGTTCATGAAATGCCGCCCCGCACCGCTCGGCAACGCGTCCGCCGCGCGCCGCCCCACGCTCGAACCGGCGTTCTCCAGCAGCATCGGCAGCACCAGCAGGAACAGGAACGCCGTCGTCAACGTCCCCGCCGTGCTCCGCAGCATCGCCCCCAGCCCCAGCACCAGCAGGCACACCAGCGCCAGATACACCCCCGACTGCAGCGCGTCGTCGACGAACACCACCGCCCGCAGCCGCCCCCACTCGCGCAGCACCGGACCGGCGACCGCCGTCCCCGCCACGCCCAGCACCACCCCGGCCGGCAGCATCACCGCCGCCAGCACCACCGCCTTCGCCACCAGCATCCGCCCCCGCCGCGGCACCCACTGCAACGTCGACCGGATGCTCCCCGTCGCGTACTCACCGGTGATCACCAGGATCGCCACCGCCACCACCACGAACTGGACCATGTCCAGCGACGCGATCGCGACCCCGCTCACCGACACCACCCCCTGATCGTCCGACGCCACCTCGTTGGTGTTGTTCGACACCGTCGACGACGCCAGGATCAGGCACATCAGCCCCATCAGCACGACCGCGGCCGCAAGGCCCCACCACGTCGAGCGCACCGACCACAGCTTCGTCCACTCCGCCGCGACCGCCCCCCGCAGCCCGCCGCCGGCCCGCTCCGCGCCACCGGACCTCGCCCGCACCGTCGCCGCCATCACGCCTCCACCCCGGCCGCCGCACCCGCGCCGTACTCCACGCTCGTCCCCGTCAACTCCATGTACGCCTCCTCCAGCGACGCCTTCTCCTCGCTCAGCTCCAGCACCGGAACCCCCGCCTCGAACGCCAGCCACCCGACCCGATCCACCGGCAACCCCGTCACCACCAGCTCCTCCGCCGACACCCGCACCACCTCGACACCCCGCCGCCCGGCATCCCCGGACGCGGCACCCCCACGCGGGGCGGCCTCGGGGTGAGCGGCCCCGGGGTGAGCGGCCCCGCGCGGGACGGCCTCCGCCTCCACCCGCGCCGCCAGCTCCGCCGCCCGCGGACTGCGCACCCGCACCGCGTTCCGCGAACTCGCCGCGATCACCTCCGCCACCGGCGCGTCCGCGATCAACCGGCCCCGCCCGATCACCACCAGCCGGTCCGCCGTCAGCTGCATCTCGCTCATCAGATGCGACGACACGAACACCGTCCGGCCCTCCGCCGCCAGCGACCGCATCAACCGCCGCACCCACAGCACCCCGTCCGGATCCAGCCCGTTCACCGGCTCGTCGAACAGCAGCACCCCCGGATCGCCCAGCAGCGCACCCGCGATCCCGAGCCGCTGCCCCATCCCCAGCGAGAACGCCCCCGCCCGCTTCCCGGCCACCCCCTCCAGACCGACCAGAGCGAGCACCTCCTCCACCCGCCCCGCCGCGATCCCGTTGCTGCGCGCCATCGCCAGCAGATGCCGCCGCGCCGACCGCCCCGGATGCACCGCCTTCGCCTCCAGCAACGCCCCCACCTCGCGCAGCGGATGCCGGAACTCCGCATACCACCGCCCGCCCACCAGCGCCGCACCCGCACTCGGACGATCCAGCCCCACGATCATCCGCATCGTCGTCGACTTCCCCGCCCCGTTCGGCCCGAGGAACCCCGTCACCTTCCCGGCCGCCACCTCCAGCGACAGCCCGTCCACCGCCGTCCTGTCCCCGTACCGCTTCGTCAGACCACGCAACGCGATCATCACACCGTCCCTCCGGCCCCGACATCTCGACAACGCCAGAACCTAGGCGGCGGGGGAGCGGCCCCACAGTGCCCGAACGCCACCCCCCGACCCCCACTTTCGGCAGGGAACCCGCCCCCCCGACGAACGGAACGGGCCGCCCCGGTGCCACCACCGGAACGGCCCGCCACACCCGCAGAGCGCTACGAACCCCGCCGATGATGCCGCCCCACCGCACCACCCGGCCCGCCGACGCCCCGCACGCCGCCCATCACGTCCGGCATCGTCACCGCCGCATCGTCCATCCGCGTCACACCCGCGGCACCTGCCGGCACCGGCTCCTGCGCCAGCCCCGCGCCACCGAACCCCGCACCCGCCGGCGCGGCCACCGGACGCGCCCCCAGCAGCACCGCCGCCACCGGGAACCCCCGCAGGAAATCCACCAGCGGCTCGGCAGCCCGCACCAGCACCAGCGCCACCACCGGAGCCACCACCACACCCACACAGAACCCCGCCGCCACGTCATGCGGGTAATGCACACCCACGAACACCCGCGAGAACGCCATCAGCACCGCCAACGGCAGCACCAGCGGCGCCAGCGCCCGCCACACCACCACCAGCGCCGCCGCCGAGGCCGCCGCGATCGTCGCGTGATTGCTCGGGAACGACCAGTCCCCGGGCGCCGGACACGACGCGATGTGCACCGCCCCCGACACCGCCCGGCACGGCCGCTCCTCCTGCAGGAAGTCCTTCGACACCTCGCTCACCAGATACGCCGCCACCATCGCGAACGGCGCCGACAACGCCAGCCCCATCGCCCGCGCGTCCAGGCCCCGCGCCCGCCACCAGCCCGCCACGAACAGCACCGCGAACAACAGAAGCCCCGCGTTCGTCCCCACGTCCGCCACCGAATGCACCCACGACGGCGTACCCCACGCCCACTCGGTGACGTCCCGGTACAGATGCACGCTGAAATCTGGCGCCTGCATGCTCTCCCTCACGATCGAGACGGCCGCCCGACACCCCATGGGACACCGGACGGACCGTCGAAGTTCACCCCACGTTCACCGTCCCGTAGAGCTTGGCACGTCCCGACGATCACCCGCTCCACAAACGCCGCGCATCACCCAGAAGTCGACCCCGCACCCCCACCGAAGACAGCCCTACCGCCCCTCCGCACGGACGACCCCGCCGCCACCGGCCCCCACCGCGGCACCACCGACCCCCACGCCGCCACCACCATCGCCGCGCCGCGCCCGCGACCGGCGCCGCCGCACGAAACGCACCCCCTCCACCACACCCGTCACCGACAACGCCAACCCCAGCCCCACCGCCACACCCCTCACCGGATCGTCCTCGAACGCCGCACCGCCCACATAACCCAGCAGCCCGCCGTACAACCCCCACGACACCGCCGCCACCCCCGCGAACACCGAGAACCGCCGCAACGGGAACCCCAACGCACCCATCGACACCGTCACCGCCGTCCGCCCACCCGGCACGTACCGCGCCACCACCAGCACCAACCCGCCACGCTCCGCCAACGCACCCCGCGCCCGCACCAGCGCCCCGTACCGCCGCGTCCCCGGCCGCGCCCGCCGCAGCAACCGCCCGCCCGGCCCCCGCCCCAGCAGGAACGCCACATGATCACCGGCGAACGCGCCCGCCGCCGCCGACACCACCACCAGCGCCAGATCCGGCGACCCCGACGCCGCATACACCCCGCCCGCGATCACCATGCTCTCGCTCGGCACCACGGGGAAGAAGCCGTCCAGCAGCGCCACCGCGAACAGCACCAGGCAGAACCACGGCGACGACACCGCCGCACCCACCACATCCAAGATCGAATCCATGCCCCCGACGCTAGGAACCGCACCACCGCCCCCACATCCCCCGAAAGCCCGCCACCACCCCCGACCTCCGACAGGGGGTCACACCACGCCGCTTACCACAACCAAAACCGATTCGCCCACCACGACGCCCGTCCACCACACTGACACCACGTGGGACACCTGCACATATTCGACATGGACGGCACCCTCCTCACCGGAACCACCGCCAACCTCCAACTCGCCCGCCACCTCGGCACCCTCACCGAACTCCACGCCCTCGAGGCCCGGTTCGCCGCCGGCACCCTCGACACCCGCGGCTTCTCCAGCGAGATCCACCGCCTCTGGCACCACCTCACCCCCGACCACGTCGCCGCCGCCTACACCGCCGGCCCCTGGCTCACCGGCATCCCCGACGTCTGCGCCGACATCCGCGCACGCGGCGAACACTCCGCCGTCATCACCATGTCGCCCGACTTCTTCGCCCGCCACCTCCTCGACCTCGGCTTCGACCACGTCATCGCCTCCCGCTTCCCCCCGCTCCCGTTCACCGCCGCACCCCTCGACACCAGCGGCATCCTCACCCCCGACGACAAGGTCCGCATCACCGAAGAACTCCGCACCCGCCACGGCCTCACCACCGACCAATGCCTCGCCTACGGCGACTCCATGTCCGACGCGCCCCTCTTCCGCCACCTCAAGAACACCATCGCCATCAACGCCGACCACCACCTTGCCGGCATCGCCGCCCTCGACTACCGCGGCACCGACCTCACCGCCGCCTACACCCTCGCCCGCACCCTCCTCTGACCACCGACCGGGGGAGGGAGACGCCGGGGGAGAGGCCCGAGGGACAGGACCGGGGGACAGTCCGCCCCGCGCCTCACCCCCGCTCCACCGGCCCCAGCAACGGATGCACCCGCATCGCCGCCTCCAACTCACCCGGCAGCTCGTCCCGATACCGCCCCAGCGTCGACAGATCCGAATGCCCCAGCACCCGCCGCACCGCATCCATGTCCGTCGCCGCCGCCAGCAGATGCGTCGCCGTCGTATGCCGCAGCCCATGCGGTGTCACACTCCGCCGCCGCCCCGGCTCCACCCCCTCCAGCACCCGATCGATCACCGCCTGCACATCACCCCGCGCCAACCGCCGCCCCCGCCACGACAGCAACAACGCCCGCGACTCCACCCCGCGATCCAGCAGCACCCGCCCCTCCGCCAGATACGCGTCCAGCACCTCCACCACCGGACGCGGCAGCGGCACATCCCGCGTCCGCCCGCCCTTCCCGAAGATCCGCCAATACCGCATCCCCCCGTTGACGAAGAAGTCCTCCGCGTTCGCCCGCGTCAACTCCGACACCCGCGGCCCCACCGCCGCCAGCAACAGCACGATCAACCCGTCCCGCAACTCCGTCCGCTGATCCACCCGCCGCCGCGGCGCCGGACCCGCCTCCGCCAACTCCCGCGCGGCCCCCAGCAACCCCTCCGCCTGCTCCACCGTCAACGCCCGCCGCTCCGCCCGCAACCCGCCCCGATGCTTCGGCCGCACCGTCACCGCCACCATCGGATCCAACTGCACCCACCCCGCCACCACCGCGTACTTGAAGAACGCCGACACCGACCTGCGGAACCGCGCCTGGGACGACGCGCTCTGCAACGCACCACCACCGTCCGCCCCCGGCACCCGCCCCCCGCGCCGACGCCCGTCCGGCTTGCGCGCGAACCCCAGCAGCACCTCATCGACGTCCGCCCCCGTCAGATCGTCCAGCACCCGATCCGCACCCGCCAGCTCCGCGAACGTCACCACGTCCCGCGCATACACCTCCGCCGACGCCGGCGCCAACGCCCCCGTCGAACACTTCGCCCGGACCATCTCCGCATAACGGTCCACAGCCTCGGCAACGGTCACACGCTGAAGATCGGCAGGACGCACCCGCCGGACGCTACAACCCGCCACCGACAAAACCGCCCCCGGACGGGTACGACCACCGCACCCGACACCCTGGGGGAGAGGAGCCGCCCGTGCGGATCGGCACATCCGGATGGCAGTACACCGACTGGCGCGACGTCCTCTACCCGTCCGGCGTCCCGCAACGCGCCTGGCTGCAGCGCTACAGCGAGGTCTTCACCACCGTCGAGAACAACAACGCCTTCTACCGGCTCCCCAAACGCGCCACCTTCGAAGCCTGGCGCGACAACACCCCGCCCGGCTTCGTCATGGCCGTCAAAGCCAGCCGCTACCTCACCCACATGAAACGCCTCAACGACCCCGCCGAGCCCGTCGCCCGCCTCATGGCCGCCGCCGGCGGCCTCGACGACAGACTCGGCCCCGTCCTGCTCCAACTCCCGCCCACCCTCCAGACCGAACCCGACCGCCTCGACGCCTGCCTGCGCCGGTTCCCGGCCGGCGTCCGCGTCGCCGTCGAACCACGCCACCCCACCTGGTGGACCGACGACGTCCGCCGCGTCCTGGAGCACCACGGCGCCGCCCTGTGCTGGGCCGACCGCCTCGGCCGCCCCCTCACACCCCTCTGGCGGACCGCCGACTGGCTCTACCTGCGCTTCCACGAAGGCCCCGCCGACCCCTGGCCCCACTACGACGACGACACGCTCCGAGCCTGGGCCGACCGCCTGGACGACGCCGACGACGCCTACGTCTACTTCAACAACGACCCCGGGGGAGCGGCCGTCCGCAACGCCCTGCGCTTCATCGACCTCACCGCCACATGACCCGGCGCGCCCCGGTCACGAACGCGGCGCGTACATGATCAACGCGACCCCGGCCAGGCAGACCAGCGCGCCGGCGAGGTCCCACCGGTCAGGCCGGAACCCATCGACGACCACGCCCCACGCCAGCGACCCCGCGACGAACACACCGCCGTACGCGGCCAGGATCCGGCCGAAGTCGGGGGAGGGCTGCAACGTCGCCACGAACCCGTACGCCCCGAGAGCGGCCACCCCCGCCACGATCCACCACGGCCCCCGGTGCTCCCGCCAGCCCTGCCACACCAGCCACGCGCCGCCGATCTCCGCGAGCGCGGCCAGCAGGAACAGGGCGATCGAGCGCAGCACGGTCATGCCGATCACCCTAGAGAGCCCGCCGCCGCGAGCCGCACATGCCCTGTCTCAATGAACCTGCGAAGTGGCCACCGCTCTGTGCAGTCACCTTTGGGCGGGGTGGTGACCATGAAGCCGGACGGTCGTCGGACGATGTGTCGGCTGTGTCAATCCGTAGTGCTGGCGTGCACGGCGATGATTCGCCAGCCGTGCCTCTCGTCGTATATCCAAGTGCGGGTGTATCGCATCCTGGCCGCGAACGGCGTCCCGGAGACGGTCCCCTCGACGGTGCCGAGAAACCAGGTCACCCCGGTGTGCCCGTCAGCGAGTACGGTCAGCTCTTCCTCGGCCACCTTCGTCAGCACCTGCGTCCGAGTGCGATGCAGCTCCAGATCGTCCGCCTTGGTCTGAACGTTGGCACCGAAGGTGAAGATCAGCCGATCATCCAGCAGCCGATCAAGCGCCTTGACATCTCCAGCCAGCTGCGCGGCTTGGAGTCGGTGCTCCGCCTCCCGCAAGTCCTCCTGCAAGTCCTCCATGAGGCCCACCCTCCCAGGGGGCGTCCTATCCACGCCAGGACGTTCACGTTCGGCTGATCTTCGCAGGAAGCAGGTTCAGTGAGACGGTCGACCGGCTCGCGGCGGCTTGACTGAGAACCGAGCAGGTTCACTGAGACGGGACAGCACACCGCCCAAGCAAAAGGACGAATCTAAACAAACTGCTCATACCGGACAGAAGCTGGATTCTGTTTGGTATGAGGTCAAAAAGACCACACACATCGCAAGTGACACCGCGCGACGACCGCACCCCCGACCAGAGCACCGCGAGCACCCTTGATCATCCGCGACATCCGCCCGGAGCGAGCGCCGATCCGGGCCGGGGAGCGGACCCACCTCGCGAGCCCAGGGCGGGAAAGAGAGGATGTCCTGCCATGTCCGCATCAGATCGCCCGCCGCGGCTCGTCCCGCCGACGGCGGCGGTGCGCGACTCGTTCCTCGCCGGCGAACGCGCCGACTGCCTCGCCGAAGGCGCCACCGACGACTGGACGCGCACGCTCGACGACGCGGCCGCCGACTTCGAGGCGTTCGCCGCGCGGGTCCGCGCCGTCAGGCACCGCTGGGGCGTGCCGTACAGCACGTTCTGGTACGTGTCCGGCGAGCACTACATCGGCACCTTGATCATCCGGCACCGGCTGACGCCGCAGCTCGCCGACGTCGGCGGACACGTCGGCTACCACGTGGTCACGCCCTGGCGCCGCCAGGGCCACGCCACCGCGATGCTCGCCGCCGGCCTGACCGAATGCCGGAGCCTTGGCCTGGATCGCGTTCTTCTCACATGCGCCGCCGGCAACGAGCCGTCGCGGCGCGTCATCCTCGCCAACGGCGGCGTGCCGGACGGCCGCCGCCGGGGCGAGGACCGTTTCTGGATCGCCGTCACGCACTGACCGCCGCACACACGGCGTTCCGGCACCGCACGCCCCTTTCATCCCAGCTCGCGCAGATGGTCGATAATGAGCATTATGTTAAGTAGACGTCATCGGCCCCCTCCTCACCCGCCCGAAAATAGACTTCGCACAGTCGCCTTGGGCCGGCCTCGACTTCGTCGGCTGGCGTGATCCGAAGGCTCCCGACCGCGCCTAGCTGATCGCCGAGAAGGACGACCGGCTCACCGGGATCGCGCTGCGCCTCGCGTCCCCGCCCGGCAAGGCACGCGGGTTCAACTCGACCAGCCTGTGCTCGTTCTGCCATACCGCGCACACCGGCGGCGGGGTCGCGTTGATGAGCGCGCGGCGCAGCGGCGATGCCGGCAAGCAGGGCAACACCGTCGGTCGGTACCTGTGCGCCGACCTGTCCTGCTCCCTTTACGTGCGGGGCATGAAGCAGACCCTGATGGGTGACGGCCACGACGACGGCGTCCCCCTTGAGGAGAAGGTCGCACGCACCAAGACGAATCTGGACGCCTTCATCACCTCGATCACCACCTGACCGCTGGTCACCCGCCCCTATCCCCCAGGGCTGTTCGGCGGAACCGCAGGCATGGGCTCTTCCCCGGCTCAGGTGTTGAAGGTGACGTTCCGGGTTTCGGTGACCGTGGCTGTGCGGCCTGGTGCGGCGTGGAGGGACCGCCAATAGAGGTTGGTGTGGGCGATGACCTGCTCGGGCGGCGGCGCGCCCCATGTGCTCTTATCCGGCGTGGTGTGGGCGTCTTCGACGAGGGTCACGTCGTAGCCGCGGGTGAAGGCGCTGTGGATGGTGGAGCGGATGCAGACGTCGGTCTCCGCGCCGGCGACGACCAGGTGGCCGATGCGGGCGTCGGTGAGGGTGCGGTCGAGGTCGGTGTCCTCGAAGGCGTCGCCGTAGGACTTGGCGACGAGCGGTTCGTCCTCTCGGCGTTCCAGTTCCGGGACGTAGTGCCAGGCGTCGCTTCCCTTCTGCAGTTCGGCGTCGGAGTGCTGGACCCAGATGACGGGCGCGTTCTGGGTGCGGGCCTTGGCCGCGAGTGCGGCGATGTTGGCGATGACGGTGTCGCGCTTGTGGGCGTCGGCCATGACGCCGTTCTGGACGTCGATGACGAGCAGGGCGGTGTTGGGGCGGTCGGGCAGTGTGGTCATGGCGGCGCTCCCCTGGTTCGGGTGGTTCGGCGGGCAGGGTATTGGACGGCGCCGACAGTCTCGCGATGCCGATGCTCCTCCCCCGGCCCCGGGGCGGTGGGGCGGCTTCTCCGCTGGGAGTAGGCGCGGCGGCGTCGTACATCTCGGGGCGTAGTGGGCGGGGGGTCGGTACGCGAAACGCGCAGTGCGGTTCGGGGCTTGCGCAGGATTCGCGGAGGGGGTGCGGGGCCGGAGGATCGTGTCGTGGTTTCCGGCGATCGTTCGTGGGGGTTGTGCTGATGGACCCGTTGGTGCTGGCGCGGGTGCAGTTCGCGTTGACGGCAGGTTCGCATTTCGTGTTCGTGGCGTTGACGTTGGGGCTGGCGACGCTGGTGGCGGTGATGCAGACGCGGGCGACGTTGTCGGGCCGTGCGGTGCATGAGCGGATGACGCGGTTCTGGGGCCAGCTGTACGTGGTGAACTACGCGGTGGGGATCGTCACGGGGCTGGTGATGGAGTTCCAGCTCGGGTTGAACTGGTCGGGGATGTCGCGGATGACGGGCGGGGTGTTCGGGGCGCCGCTCGCGCTGGAGACGATCGCCGCGTTCTTCGTGGAGTCGACGTTCCTGGGGTTGTGGATCTTCGGGTGGGATCGGCTGAACCGGTGGGTGCATTTGGGGTTGATCTGGGTGGTGACGCTGACGGCGTATCTGTCGGCGTACTTCGTGCTGGTGGCGAACGGGTGGATGCAGCGTCCGGTGGGTTACGAGATGCGGGACGGGGCGGCGCGGCTGACGGACGTGGGGGCGCTGCTGGGCAATCCGACGGCGGTGCTGGCGTTCGGGCATGTGCTGTTCGGGGGGCTGCTGACGGCGGGGTTCTTCATGGCGGGGGTGAGCGGTTACCACCTGCTGCGGCGGACGGCGGAGGTGGAGTTCTTCCGGCGGTCGATGCGGATGGGCCTGGTGACGGTGATGGCGTCGGTGATGCCCGTGGTGGTCGTCGGGGGGATGCAGTACCGGTACCTGCAGCCGACGAAGACCGGTGGGGACGACGCGGCCGCGGCGGTGGCGGACTTCACGGCGCGGTTCGGGCCGGGCGATTACATGGCGCCGGGGCAGGCGGGTGTCGGTGAGGCGGTGATGACCGGGTTGTGGTCGCTGATGCTGCTGCTGGCGGTCGTCGCGCTGGTGAAGGTGTGGTGGGGGCGGTGGCTGGTGCGGGGCCGGGTGTTCCACGTGGTGATGATCTGCGCGGTGCCGCTCCCCTATGCGGCGATGCTGGCGGGCTGGATGTTCCGTGAGGTGGGGCGGCAGCCGTGGATGGTGTACGGGGTGTTGAAGACGCGGGACGCGCTGTCGCCCGGGGTGGGGTCGGGGACGTTCGCGGTGTCGTTCGCGGGGTTCACGGTGCTGTTCGCGGTGCTGGTGGCGGTGAACGCGTGGTTGCTGGCGCGGTTCGCGCGGCGGGGGCCGGACGGGGGTGCGCTGGGGGCCGCTCCCCCGGTGGCGCCGTCGGCGCCGGCGGTGTCGGCGACGTTCTGATGCTCGGTTTCGTGACGGTGCGACGGGAGTGTGCGTGATGGAGTCGTTGGCGGTCGTGCTGCTGGCGGTGTTCGCCGGCGGGTATCTGGTGCTGGCGGGTGCGGACATCGGGGTGGGGATGCTGCTGCCGTGGCTGGGGCGGGATCAGCGGGAGCGGCGGGTGGTGATCGCGTCGTTCGCGCCGTTCTTCCTCGGGAACGAGGTGTGGCTGGTGGCGTCGGCGGGTCTGGTGGCGGGGGCGTTCCCGGGGTTGGAGCACCGGTTGCTGGCGGATCTGTATCCGGTGGCGGCGGTGCTGCTGGTCGGGTGGGTCGTGCGGGACATGGGGCTGTGGCTTCGCGGGCGGGTGGACGCGGCGGGGTGGCGGACGGTGTGCGATGGGGCGGTGGTCGCGGGGAGCTGGGCGCTGGGGTTGGCGTGGGCGTCGCTGCTGGGGTCGGTGCTGGGCGGCGGGGGTGTGAACGCGGGGAGCGTGCTGGCGTTGCCGTTGGCGGTGGTGTTCGCGTGGCATGGTGCGGGGTTCGCGCGGCTGCGGCTGTCGGGTGAGCTGGCGGTGCGGGCGGCGCGGGGTCGTGGCCGGTATGCGGTGTCGGCGGTGGTGCTGGTCGTGGCGTCGGTGGTGGCGGGGGCGCGGTTGCCGTGGTCGGAGGTGGTCGCGGAGGGCGGCGGGTTGTCGTTGACGGCGGTGTCGGCGGTGGTGCTGCTGCCGTTGCTGGCGGCGTCGCAGGCGCTGGTGTGGCGGACGTTCTGGGGGCGTGTGGATTCGCCCTCGTACCTGTGAGCCGGGGGTCGGTGTGAAGGGTGTGGAGCGGCGGCTGCTGGGGCTTCTCCCCCGGCGGGTGCTGGTGGGGTTGGGTGTGCTGGCGGCGGGTCAGGGTGTGCTGCTGGTGGTGGCGGCGGGTCTGCTGGCGCGGGCGGTGGCGGGCCTGGACGCGGGGTCGCTGCCGTGGGTGGTGGCGGCGGTGGCGGGCCGGGCGGTGCTGGCGTGGGTGTCGTCGCTGGTGGCGGGGCGTGCGGCGGCCGGGGTGAAGCGGGGTTTGCGGGCGGGGTTGCTGGCGGGCGGGGCGGTGGACGCGGGGGCGCGGGTGACATTGCTGACGCGGGGGCTGGACGCGGTGGACCCGTTCTTCACCGGGTACGTGCCGCAGTTGCTGGCGGCGTGCGTGGTGCCGCCGCTGGTGGTGGCGCGGTTGTGGGCGGCGGACTGGGCGTCGGCGGTGGTGGTGCTGGTGACGTTGCCGCTGGTGCCGGTGTTCGGTGCTCTGGTGGGGTTGCGGACGGCGGCGTTGACGGGGCGGCAGTGGGGGGCGCTGCATCGGCTCGGGGGGCATTTCCGGGACGTGGTGGCGGGGTTGTCGACGTTGCGGGCGTTCGGGCGGACGGGGCATCAGTCGGGGGTGGTGCGGGCGCTGGCGGAGGAGCATCGGCGGGCGACGACGGGGGCGTTGCGGGTGGCGTTCCTGTCGTCGCTGGTGCTGGAGCTGGTGTGCGCGTTGTCGGTGGCGCTGGTGGCGGTGCCGGTGGGGTTGCGGTTGCTGGACGGCGGGATGGTGCTGTCGACGGGGCTGCTGGTGCTGGTGCTGACGCCGGAGGCGTATCTGCCGTTGCGGGCGTTGGGTGCGCGGTTCCATGCCAGTGCGGAGGGAGTGGCGGCGGCCGAGGAGGCGTTCGCGGTGCTGGACGCGCCGGCGGCGCCGTCGGCGGGTCGGGCGGTGGTGGCGGCGGTGGTGCCGGAGATCGTGCTGGATCGGGTGACGGTCCGGTATCCGGGGGCGGAGCGGGCGGCGTTGGAGGAGGTGTCGTTGCGGATGGGTGCGGGTGAGCGGGTCGCGGTGACGGGGCCGTCGGGCGCGGGGAAGTCGACGTTGCTGCTGGTGGTGGCGGGTTTGGTGGCTCCGGTGTCGGGGCGGGTGCTGGTGGACGGGGTGGATCTGGCGGAGCTGGATCCGGTGGCGTGGCGGCGGCGTCTGGGGTGGGTGCCGCAGCGTCCGCATCTGTTCGCGGCGTCGGTGGCCGACAACATCCGGCTCGGTGATCCGGAGGCGGGGATGGAGCGGGTGGTGGAGGCGGCGCGGGCGGCGGTCGCGGACGGGTTCGTCGGGGAGATGCCGCAGGGGTATGCGACGGTGCTGGGCGAGGGCGGTGCGGGGGTGTCGGCGGGGCAGCGTCAGCGGCTGGCGGTGGCGCGGGCGTATCTGGCGGGTGGTCCGGTGATGCTGCTGGACGAGCCGACGGCGCGGTTGGACGTGGCCAGTGAGCGGGCGCTGGTGGAGGGTGCGGCGCGGTTGCTGGAGGGGCGGTCGGCGTTGGTGGTGGCGCATCGTCCGGCGCTGCTGTCGCTGGTGGATCGGGTGGTGCGGCTGCAGGACGGCCGCTTGTCGGAGCCTGCGTCGGAGCCTGCGTCGGAGCCTGGGGCGGAGTGCGTGCGGGCCGGTGCGGCTGAGGGAGGCAGGGCGGCATGAGGGGGCTGTGGGGTGCGGTGCGGCCGCATGCGGTGCGGCTGGTGGCGGCGGCGCTGGCGGGCGTGGCGGCGGAGGTGTGCGGGCTGGCGCTGGTCGCGACGGCGGCGTGGCTGATCGCGCGGGCGTCGCAGCGTCCGGAGCTGGCGGTGCTGTCGGTGGCGATCGTGGCGGTGCGGGGGTTCGCGCTGGCGAAGGGGTCGCTGCGGTACGTCGAGCGGCTGGCGGGTCATGACGCGACGTTGCGGGCGCTGGCGGAGCTGCGGGGGCGGGTGTTCGACGCGTTGGCGGCGTGGCGGCGGTCGGATGCGGGGGTGCGGGACGGCGGTGCGCTGACGCGGATGGTGTCGGACGTGGAGGCGGTGCAGGACCTGCTGCTGCGGTGTGTGCTGCCGGGGGTCGCGGCGGTGGTGTGCGGGGTCGTGGGCGTGGTGGTGTGCGGGTGGGTGGCGCCGGCGGCGGCCGTGGTGCTGGCGGTGGGGGTGCTGGTGGCGGGTCCGGTCCTGGCGTCGGTGGCGGCGTGGGCGGCCGGGCGGGCGGGGGCGCGGGTCGCGGCGGGGCGTGAGGAGCTGGCGGTGCGGGCGCTGGACGTCCTGGAGGGTGCGGCGGACCTTGCGGTGTTCGGTGCGGACGTGCGGTTCGCGGCGGCGGCCGGGGACGCGGCGGCGGGGCTGCAGCGGGCCGAGCGTGCGGCGGCGCGGGTGTCGGCGCTGGTGGCCGGGGCGGGTGTGGCGGTGCAGGGGTGCGTGGTGGCGGCGGTCGCGTGGGCGGCGCTCGGGAGCGGCGCGGACCAGGTGGGGGCGGCGGTGGCGGGGTTGTCGGCGCTGGTGGCGGTGGAGGCGGTGCTGCCGCTGGCGGGGGCGGCGCAGCGGTGGCGGGAGGTGTCGCCGGCGGTGCGGCGGGTGGAGGCGGTGCTGGCCGCCGCTCCCCCGGCGCCGCGTCCGTCGCGTCCGGTGGCGGTGCCGCAGGGGCCGCTGGCGGTGGAGCTGCTGGGTGTGCGGGTGTCGTACGCGGACGGTGCGGGCGCGGCGGGCGGTGGGGCGCGTCGGGTGCGGGCGGCGCTGGACGGGGTGGATCTGCGGGTGGAGCGGGGCCGGCGGGTGGCGGTGGTGGGCGCGAGCGGTGCGGGCAAGAGCACGCTGCTGGCGGCGGTGTCGGGTGAGGTGGTTCCGCAGGCGGGCGCGGTGCTGCTCGGCGGGCTGGACGCGGCCCGGTACGGCGCGGGCGGTGTCGGGGGCACTGGGGGCGCGGTGCGGGGGTTGATGCAGGACGCGCACGTGTTCGCGGGGTCGGTGCGGGCGAACCTGCTGCTTGCGCGTCCGGACGCGACGGACGGTGAGCTGGAGGCGGCGGCGCGGCGGGCGCGGTTCCTGGAGGTGGTGCGGGCGCTGCCGGACGGGTGGGACACGCCGGTCGGGACGGGCGGGCACGGGTTGTCGGGCGGGCAGCGGCAGCGGTTGCTGCTGGCGCGGGCGCTGCTGGCCGATCCGCCGGTGCTGGTGCTGGACGAGCCGACGGAGGCGCTGGATCCGGTGATGGCCGACGCGGTCGTCCGGGATCTGCTGTCGGCGCCGGGCGGTGGGACGCTGCTGCTGGTCACGCACCGGTTGGCGGCGCTGGACGCGGCGGACGAGGTGGTGGTGATGGATCGCGGCCGGGTGGTGCAGCGGGGTCGTCACGACGAGCTGGTGGCGGTGGCGGGCCCGTACCGGGATCTGTGGGACGCCGAGCTACTGGCCGCCTGACCCCGGCCTCTCCCCGCTCCGCCCGGCACGGCTCGACGCGGGCCGGGCGGGCGGGCAGGGGGGTCAGGTGAGGTCGCGCAGGGCGGCGGCGATCGCGGTGACGCCGTCGTCGATGGCCGAGGGGGCGGTGGCGGCGTAGCCGAGGACGAGGCCGGGCGGGGCGGGCCGCTGGGCGTGCCAGGACAGCGGCTGGGTCTTGACGCCGCGGCCGAGGGCGGCGGCGGCCAGGTCGGTGTCGGCCACATCGGCGTCCCCGAGGCCGGGGAAGGTGACCAGCAGGTGCAGGCCGGCGGCGGCGCCGTGCACGACGGCGCCGGGCAGCCGCGCGCGGATCGCGTCGATCATCGCGTCGCGGCGGGCGCGGTGGCGGCGGCGCAGCGTCCGCAGCTGCCGTTCCATCTCCCCCGACTCCATCAGGTCGGCCAGGACGAGCTGGGGCAGCGCGGCGTTGCCGAGGTCGGCGAAGCGCTTGGCGTCCACGAGCGCGTCGCGGTGGCGGGGCGGGGCGAGGACCCAGCCGGTGCGCAGCGCGGGCGCGAGCAGCTTGGAGACGCTGCCGGCGTAGAAGACGCGGTCGGTCAGCAGGGCGCGCAGCGCGGGGGCGGGGGGCCGGTCGTAGCGGTGCTCGGCGTCGTAGTCGTCCTCGATGATCAGGCCGCCGGCGGTGGCCCAGTCCCTCAGCTCGCGGCGCCGGGTGCCGGACAGGACGGTGCCGGTCGGGAACTGGTGGGCGGGGGTGAGCAGGACGGCGGGGGCGCCGGTGCCGCGCAGGGCGTCGACGCGGACGCCGTGGTCGTCGACGGGGACGGGCGGGGTGCGCATGCCCCAGTGGTCCAGGTGCTGGCGGGTGCCCAGGGAGCCGGGGTCCTCGACGGCGACGGTGTCGATGCCGGTGTCGCGCAGCACCTGGGAGAGCAGGCCGAGGGCCTGGGCGGTGCCGGCGAGGATGACGATGTCGGCGGGGTCGGCGCGGATGCCGCGGTTGCGGGCCAGCCAGCCGGCGACGGCGGTGCGCAGCGCGGGCGTGCCGCGCGGGTCGCCGTAGCCGAAGGACGGTGCCGCCAGTGCGGACAGGACGCGGCGTTCGGCGCGCAGCCATGCGGCGCGCGGGAAGGCGGCCAGGTCGGGGACGCCGGGTGACAGGTCGATGCGTGCGGGTGCGGCGCGCAGGACGTCGAACGCTTCGGCGCCGGGTCGGTCGGGGAACACCGGGCGCGGCGGTTCCGCCGCGCCGGGGCGGCCGGGTGCGCGGGCGGGGGGTGGCGGCGGGGCGGTGAGGGGCGCGGCGACGACGATGGTGCCGGCGCGGCCGCGTCCGGCGACGTGGCCGTCGTCGGTGAGCCGCTGGTAGGCGTCGGTGACCACGCCGCGCGAGACGCGCAGGTCGGCGGCCAGGACGCGGGTGGCGGGCAGGCGGCTGCCGACGGGCAGGCGGCCGTCGGCGATCGCCTCGCGCAGCCGCCGGGCGAGCCAGGCGGCCATGCCGCCCGGCGGTGCCTCGGCGGTGTCGAGCTGCAGGAAGTCCGCTCCGATGCCGGCGCGGGTGCCCGGCCCGGTCCCGGATCCGCCGCCCGGAGCCGGGGCGTCGCCGCCACCGGTTATGGCCTGGTCGGACGCGCCGTCTTTGGACCTGTGCATCGGGCCATTGTGGCGGGACGGTGGGCATATGGAAACAGTGACCGCTCCCGGGCACCCCTCCGGCCAGGCGCCCGGCCAGACATCAGGCGAAGCATCCGGTGAGGCGTCCGGTGAGGCGTCCGGCACCGTCCGGGGCTATGTGCACGGCTATTCGGAGCACGAGACGCGGCGGCTCGGCGACCAGGCCGACACGCTCGCCGCGCTGCTGCACGGCGCCGCCGACGGGCAGGCCGGGACCGCCTACCCGCCCGGGTCCCGCGTCCTGGAGGTCGGCTGCGGCGTCGGCGCCCAGACCGTCCACCTGCTGGCGTCCTCCCCCGGCGCGGACCTCACCGCCGTCGACGTGTCCGCCGCGTCCCTGGCGGTGGCGCGCGACCGCGTCGCCGCCCGGTTCCCGGCCGCGCGGGTGCGGTGGCTGCGGGCCGACCTGCACGACCTGCCGTTCCCCGGCGGCGCGTTCGACCACCTGTTCGTCTGCTTCGTGCTGGAGCACCTGCCCGACCCGGCCGCCGCGCTCGCCGGGCTGCGGCGGGTCCTGCGGCCCGGCGGCACCCTCACCGTCATCGAGGGCGACCACGGGTCGGCGTTCTTCCACCCCGACAGCGCCGCCGCGCGCGCCGCGATCGGCCACCAGGTCCGGCTGCAGGCCGCCGCGGGCGGCGACGCGCTCATCGGCCGCCGCCTGCACCCCCTGCTGACCGGGGCCGGATACCGGCAGGTCACGGTGCGGCCCCGCACCGTGTACGCCGACCGGAGCCGGCCGGCGCTGGTCGAGGGGTTCACCCGCGACACCTTCACCGCGATGGTCCGGGCCGTCCGCGACGACGCGGTCGCCGCGGGCCTCACCACACCGGAGGAGTTCGACCGCGGCATCGCCGACCTGCGCCGCACCGCCGCCGAGGGCGGCACGTTCCACTACACCTTCTTCAAGGGCACCGCCGTCAACCCCGCCGCCCCGCACGAGGCCATCCCGCACGAGCCGCCGGACGGCGCGCCGCCGCGCGGGCGCTGAGGACGATCGAGGCCGAGCATGCGTCGAGCCCCGCCTCGGCGGGGCTCGACGCACGACGGGGTCATTCGGGCAGCAGCGGCCCCAGCGGCCCGAGGTCGAGGTTCAGGTCGCCGTCCTCCAGGTCGAAGTGGTCCTTGAGCCGGGTCATCGCCTCGTCCAGGCGCATCAGCGCCAGCCCGAGCCGCTCGATCTGCTCGTCGGTGAGGTCGCCGCCCTCGGCGCGGCGCAGCGCCTGCCGCTCCATCAGCTGCCGGATCAGCTCCACCAGCGTCAGCACCAGCTTCACCAGGTCCCGCTCGACGGTCTCGGGGTCGGTGCGCAGCCGCTGCATCGTGCGCGACGACCGCTCCCGCAGGGCCTCGGCGTGCGCGGACGCGCGGGTCGCGCGGACCGGGGCGTCCGCGGCGGCGCCGCCGGTGCGGCCGGCGAGGATGTCGTCGGTGAGCGGGTCGCCCGCCGCGGGGTCGCGCACCGACACCTCGCCCGACACCGGCGCGCGCTCCCCGGCGCGGGACCGTCCGGTCCCGGGGCCGGTGCGGGGGTCGCGGGGCGTGGGGTTCACCGTTCCTCCTCGCGCAGCAGCTCGTCGCCGCGCAGCAGCTCGTCGCGGACCGAGGTGACCAGCGCGCGCAGCGACACCCGCACCAGGTCGACCTCCGCGATGGAGATGACCAGGTCGCCGGCGATCATCACGCCGCCGGCCAGCAGCCGGTCCAGCAGGTCGACCAGCGCGATCCGCTCCATCGGGACGTCGCGGCCGGTGTCCAGGACGGCCGTCACCGCACCGCCCCCTCGGCCGCCCGCCCGGCCCCTTCGGTCTCGGGTGCGGGGTCGGTGGTGTCGATGAAGGAGTAGGGCGGCCACGGCCCCGTCACCTCCACCTCGATGCCCGGCCACCGCTCCCCCGCCGCGCGCGCCGCCTGCGCGAACGCCTCGGCGTCGCCGTCCTCGAGCAGGTAGGCGGCGTTGAGGATCTGCACGCCGTCGCGGCCCGACAGCTTGGGGTCCTGCGGCGGGTGGTGGCGGGCGGCGACCGCGAGTTCGGCGAGGCCGTCGTGGATCGCCGCGGCCTGCTCGCTGACCTTGCGGCCAGCGTCGGCGCGTCGGCGCCGCTCGTCCTGGCGGCGCCGCAGATAGGCCGTCCCCGCCCCGCCCGCACCGGACCGCGGCTCGGGCGCGGCGGACGCGGCGGGCTCGGGAGCCTGCGCGGGTTCGAGGGCCTCGCGGTGCGCGTAGGCCTTGACGCCCCACTCGGCGCGGCCGGCGACCCGGTCCAGCGCCAGGGCGAACCGGTCGCCCTGCTCGTCGAGGACCTGCGCGACCCGCGCGTCGTCGCGGTAGATCGTGGCGATCCGCACCGGCGCGGTCGGCGCGGCGTGCGCCGCCCGGTCCACCACGTCGTGGTGGGCGCGGGCGGTCTCCTCCAGCCACGCCAGGTCCTCCAGGTTCTCGCGCAGCGCCGCCTCGCCGTACTGGTCCAGGCGGACGGTGCTGACCAGCGCGGTCAGCGTCCCCGCCGCGCCGGTGCGCACGACGGTGCGCACC